>JAQVNH010000043.1 GCA_028703215.1 Eubacteriales bacterium | reverse complement strand
TACCCGCTGTCAACTGTCCCCGGTGAATTGGCTATTCTGAGCGGTGTTTTCAAAGACAATCCGCTTCTCGGCCTGACTTGTATTTCGTAGCCTTCGGGGATCGCGAGTTTCAAACCTGTTGGTATGACTGCCGTTTGTCCCGGTCCGATAATGCAATTTTCTGCCGCGAATACGTCCATCCCTGCATCGCCGGGTCTTGCATATTTAGGCATAACCGCGTCATTTCTGCATATCTCAATGCATACTTCCACCATGTTGTTCCTCGCCCGGGATAATCCCGTGTTTTTATTTATCAATAAATACCCTTTGTTCTTGCTGTCTTTTCAAGAGTGCTTCTCACTTCGGCAAGCTCAGCTTCTCTTTTTGCAAGCTCCAGCTGAAGATCCGTTTTTTGTTTAGTTAATTTTTCCTTTTCCGACTCAAGGTTGTCAATGCTGTCCCTAAGCTCTCTCTCTCTCTTTTTAGCCTCTTCATATTCTTTCCTCAACACTTCCTCGCTATCCCTGGTTCTCATATACTCTTCCGCAATATTAAGTGATGTAAGGACCGCAGCCATTGAAGTGCTAAGATTATTGCTCCTTTTCAGGATCTCATTCATCTTTTTGTCAACGTACAGGCCAATCCTCTGCATATATTCGTCAGAGTCGACCCCGACAAGTTTGTAGTCCTTGCCGGCTATCCTTATCTCAACTTTGTTCCTGTTCAAAACAAATCACCTGCCCCCTTCAAACATCCCTTGATACGCCGCATAAATCCCGAAAACCAGCAGTTCATCCGTTTATATTATATATTATCTATTCCGAAATATCCACGTCATGCTCAGGGCTTTCTTCCGGTGATCCTTCCGAATTATCTTCCTGTGTTTCGATCATTTCCCTTGCCTCTTCATACCTGTCCTCGGGAACATAAATATCAATGCCTTCAAAGCTTATTCCCGTGAGGATCTCGGCATATCCGCCCAAATTGCCGACCTTTTTTACAGCCGGTATTTCAGCCATATCAAGCAGGCTTTTGATTATGCTGAATTCGATCTGATTAGAAACGTTGACAAGCTTTACCCAATCAGGCCTCTTTTCGTCTGCTTCATCCCTCATAATAAATAACCTCCCCGTATGTCCGGCAATCCCGCACCGCTATCAGTTCATCAAATACTCCATTGCCTTTCTGTATTGCAAATCGAATTTCAACAATGATTTTTCCAGTTCCATATTGAGCGCTTTCTGAGTGGCAACGTTTAAAACTCCATCCGCGGTAAGGCCTTTATCGGTTTGGAACAGCCTCAGCGCGCGATATGTAACGATGTCGAACGTCGTATCAGGTGTCAGGACGTAATAACCCATGATCTTAAGCAGCTTTTCCGCGCAATATACGTCCGAAGAGGTGCTGTCTTTCATATAGCTGCCGGTTTCCGAAAGTTTTGAAAGCTGGCCGGGATAGATCCCGTTGACCGGCTCCGGATTTTTGACATAAATATTCGGCGTTATTCCACCGCTGTCTATAAGTCTCCCGCTCGGCGTCATGTAAACTCCTGTCGTTATCTTTGCCCAACCCATCAATTCGCTGTTGTAGACATCCAGATCATACTTTTCGATTATCTCGAACGCATTGACGATATTTTCTCCCGTCTTCGCTTTATACCTGAGATACGCTTCGGGACTCAGCAGAGGAACGAGATTCTGGACCTGAGCTTTTCCGTAAGTGTTGACTCCTATCAGAACTCCCGCTTCCTTGTCCTGTATCGCTCCCGCAAGTATTTCCGATGCGCTCGCGCTGCTCTCGTTTACAAGGACTGCGAGCTCGTATTTTGTCTTCTCCATGACCGAGAAATACTCTTCGTCCTTCTTGCCCTCTTCCTTGAAGTTCAGTTTTGTTATCAGCCCCGCCGGCACAAGCCTTCTGGCTATCGCAACTGCCTGCGACACGTCTCCTCCCGGATTGCCTCTCATATCCAGAATTATCTTGGTGGCATAATTTGCGTCCATATAGGCAAGCGCTTCGGAAAAATATGAGTAGGCATTCGAGGCAAACGATTCAAGCTTGATATATCCAACTCCGTTGCTTTTGATTTCATAGGCAACGGGGCTCATGTTCACTATCTCGCGGATTATTGTGTAGGTTTTGATCGTATTGTTTCCTCTTATTATCCCCAGTTCCACGCTTGTTCCTGCATCGCCCTTGATGAGTTTTGCGACTTCTTCGGTGCTCATGCCCGAAACGCTCACGCCGTCTACGGTACTGATTACATCAAACGGTATCAATCCCGCCCTTTCCGCCGGAGTGTTCCTTATGATGCTTATGATGACTATGCTTCCGTCACGGTTCTCTATCGTGACCCCTATTCCCGAAAACGTTCCGCCGATGTCGCTGAAGAAAGAATCCGCTTCCTCAGTTGTAAAGTATGTCGAATAGTCGTCCAGAGAACCCATTATGCCTCTGACTGCACCCTCGATGACCTCATTGTCCGTTACCGGACCCTGATAAATATCATTTACAAGTTCAATAATGCTCTCCAGGTATCTGGCATCCGTTGACGGATTCAATAGAAGCTGCGCTCCCACAAGCTGTACCGACAATGTGCAAAGCAATAACAATGTTGCCAGCAAAATCAATATTTTTTTCATTATACTTGTCCCCCCAGACTATTCGAAAACCGGTAAAATTATTTCAGTCGTTTCATCTATGTTTTTCGCCGTGATTTCCATTTCGCCTTTTTGTGCCTTCCAGGGCTTGCCTGCAAGCTTCAGAAAAACATCCGCCTTTTCTATCGGAAAATCCATAAAATCTGTTTTGAAATGCATCGGTATGACCACTTTGGGCTTAAGCTGTTCTACGACCTCAAGCGCTTGTCTTGCGTTTATGGTAAAATTCCCTCCGACTGGCACCATCAATATGTCGATCTTGCCGGCAAGATCTGCCTGGCTGCCCGTCAGTACATGTCCGAGATCGCCGCAATGGCATATCCTGAGTCCATCGACTTCATATATGAAAACTATGTTGCCGCCTCTTTTTGCTCCGCCTGCAATGTCATGATATGTGGATATTCCCGTAATTCTCACTCCGCGGGCATCATGGACCCCGCTGCTGTTGAAGAGAGTATAGGCGCCTTTAACGGCTTCGGTATAGTTATGATCGAAATGATTGTGACTCGTCGTAACTATATCGGCTTCTGTTTCCGGTATCGGGTATCCGACACTTTTGTCAAAAGGATCCGTCAGTATTTTTGTCCCGTCAGAAGCTGTCATAAGGAAGCATGAATGCCCCATCCATTTTATTTTCATCTTTACATCCTTTCAGGCGCGTTTATGCTGAGTACGCCAAGAATATTTCTTATTACTTGAGCCGTGCATTTAACCAAAGCGAGCCTGGCTTTCATAAGCTCGTTCTCTTCCCCCTTGACTCTGCAGGCATTGTAGAAGCTGTGGAAAAGCGCTGAAACATCCAGAGCGTAGCGTGTGAGCCTGCTGGGTTCGAGAGTTTCGGCGGAAGTCTTTATTTCGTCCGGGTATTGCGCCAGTTTTTCCGCAAGCGAAAGTTCCTCTCCGGTTTTTAAAAGACTCAGCTCGGCATCGTCCGTATCATTTATATCGACACCTTCCTGCTCAAGCAGCTTCATCATGCTGCAGATCCTTGCATGCGCATATTGTACATAATATACCGGATTTTCATTTGACTGCTTAACTGCAAGATCGAGGTCAAAATCAAGATGGCTTCCGGATGTTTTCATGTTGAAATAAAACCTGGCCGCATCCCTTCCCACTTCCTCGATCAGGTCTTCCAGCGTTATCGCTCTGCCGGTCCTCTTTGACATCCTGGCTATTTCTCCTCCGCGATAAAGTCTCACAAGCTGGAATATTATTATGTCCAGCCTTTCCGGTTCAATGCCGAGCGCATTTACCGCAGCCTTCATCCTGCCGACGTGTCCGTAATGGTCTGCGCCAAGAAGATTGATGACCCTGTCAAACCTTCTCTTTTTAAATTTATTGTAATGATAAGCAATATCAGATGTAAAATACGTCGGCATCCCATTATTCCTTATCAGCACCTCGTCTTTTTCGCTCCCGAAATCAGATGCTTTGAACCACACCGCGCCGTCTTTCTCGTATGTATGCCCCTTGTCTTTCAGGTATTTGAGTATCCGGTCAACTTCGCCATCCTGATAAAGCGACTGTTCGGAAAACCAATTGTCAAATTCCACTCCGTAATTTTTTAGTCCGCTCTTTATCCTTTCAAGATTCACGGGAAGCGCATATTCCGCAAGCTCCTTTTGCCTTTCGGCGGAGTCTGCGTTCAAAAGCTTGTCTCCGTAAAGATTTATATATTCTTTTGCATGTTCCTTTATGTCTTCTCCCATATACCCATCCTCAGGAAAAGGAAAAGCCGATTCCCCAAGCAGCTGCTGCATATATCTTGCTTCCAGCGACATGCCGAACTTTTCTATCTGGTTTCCCGCGTCATTTACGTAAAATTCCCGTGTAACTTCGTATCCGGATGCCTGAAGCACATTCGCAATGCAATCGCCAAGCGCTCCGCCCCTGGCATTTCCCATATGCAGCGGACCTGTGGGATTGGCGCTGACGAACTCCACCATTACTTTTTTACCTTTCCCCAAATCGGAAGTTCCGTATTGCGCACGCTCTTCTGCAATTATTTCAAGCGCGTCATATGCCCAGTCGTTTTTTAAATAAAAATTGATGAACCCGGGCCCGGCGCATTCCATTTTATCGATATATGTGTTCTCTTTTTTTACGCATTTAATGATAATGTCAGCTATTTGTCTCGGATTTCGTTTAATTGCCCCCGCGATCTGCATGGCAATATTTACCGAAAAATCTCCGTGCTCTCTCTCCCTCGGTATCTCAACAGCTATTTCCGAAATGTCTGTTTTTTGCAGCAGTCCCTTTTCGATTGCTTCGCTATATGCTGATCTGACTGAGTTTTTTATTTGGATGCGGACCGTCTCCAGGATATTCTTCATGCTTTGCCTGCCTTCTGAATTTTTAATAATGCGCTGTTCTTATTGAAATAACAGAATCATTTTTTATGACTGCATGTTGCGCGAAAGGTTTCCCGGTGTCTTTCAGAAGCCAGTTCTATAAGCTTTTCGATCAGGTTCTGATACGAGATCCCCGAAGCTTCCCACAATTTCGGATACATGCTGATATCTGTAAATCCCGGCATGGTATTGATTTCATTTATAAGAACGTCGCCGTTGTCTCTAAGAAAAAAATCAACTCTGGATAGTCCCGAGCAGTCAAGCGCTTTAAAAGCTTTTATGGCATATTTTCTTATTTTCCCGGCGGTTTTTTCAGGTATATCTGCGGGTATGGCGACCCTGGACCTGCTCTTGCTGCTGTATTTGGCATTATAATCATAAAAATCGCTGCCCGGGATTATTTCACCGACAACAGATGCTCTCGGAGCGTCATTGCCAAGTACGGCGCATTCCATCTCTCTCCCCTTAATGAATTCCTCTGCGATTATGCGTCTGTCATATTGCATCGCATGGATGAGACACGTTTCAAGCTTTGATTCATTTTCCGCCTTGCCGACTCCTACCGAAGAACCCGCGTTGCAAGGTTTGATGAAACACGGATAGCCTAATTCCCCCCTGATCTTTGCTGCAATGTCCGAAATCTTCCCCGAAATATTTTTTCTGTTCATTACTATATATTTGCCTTGGGGTATCTTTTCCCTGCCGAACACGATCTTTGCAAAACCCTTGTCCATGCCGATCGAAGAGCTCAGAACCCCGCATCCCACGTATGGAAAGCCTGCAAGCTCGAACAGCCCCTGTATGGTTCCATCCTCTCCGTTTACGCCATGAAGCACGGGAAAGATCACGGTTTTTTCCGTTTCTGATTTTCCTCCGGCCGCATTATTTATCATTTCCAAAACAGAGTTCGTATTTTCATCCCTGACGGGCGAGCTTTCTCGCGACTGCTTCAGTGCATCCTTCTCCCAGCTTCCGTCCGCTATCTTATCGGGAGATCCCCTGTAATTCAGCCATCTTCCGTCTCTTGTTATTCCTATCATTACTATGTCATGCTTGCCGGCGTCGATATTTTTGACCACGCATCCAGCCGACTTTAATGAGATCTCATGTTCAGACGACTGCCCTCCGAACAATAAAATTATCTTTTTACCTTTTGTCATCCCGCACCTCAGTAAATGCAAAAAATCATTACCTGGTCTGTCTACATGGCTTTTGTATATCTGTCCGCAAATGAACTCGCACAGTAGCTCTCCGGTTTTATTTTCGGAGTGAATGACAGCCCGTTAGCCATTCCGACCATTTCATTTATAAATTTCCTGGTCTTGCCCTTGGTTCCTATGTCTATGTGAAATTCAAAGCTCACGCCTTTTTTCGTGTCGGTGACGATATTCTGTATCCTGCGTATCATGCTGTCGTCAAACATATATGCCAGCTGAAGACTTGCGCATGTTTCAAGGTATATCTTCTCGCGAAGATTTATGACAGGCCTGCTCATGTCTGTCCGATGAAGAAAACCGATTGCGCCTCTTCCTATGCGATGAACATGAATGCAAGAGACAAAAACCGTCTTGCTTCCGACCTGCGAATCAGTACCCACTGATATCCTGTAGGAATAGTCGGTATCCGCTTTCAGAAACCCGATGATCTCATCGAGAACCTCGTCAAAAGTCATATAATTTTTGCTTATGCTTTTGAATAAGGTGTTTCTGTCAAATTGCGGGATCTCGTTTTCGTACATATGCAACTCCGTTAACAGGCATTGCGAACTATGACGACAGGTGCCGGCGCTATATGATCACAGTCCCAGAATGCTGTCTATTCTCGGTCTGTCGAAGCCTATCACTATGACTCCGTCTATATCGAGCACCGGTACTCCGCGCTGCCCGGATTTCATTATCATTTCATCAGCCTTTGCCCTGTCCCTCGAAACATCAAAATCCTCGTATGCCACGCCTTTGCCATCCAGATATTCCTTTACCCTGACACAATACGGGCATGTCGGTGTCGAATAGATCTTTATTTTCATAAGATTCCTCCCTGTGCTCTTAATAATTTATATTATACTTGAAAATCGGATCATATTTTTTTATTTTTCAAAAAGTCAATGATTTTCTTGCCCGCAAGCGCTCCTTTCCCTACTGCCACTGCTATCTGCTTCAGTCCGCCGGTACAATCGCCGGCTGCGAAAAGTCCCTCCAGATTTGTCATCATTTTATCGTCTGTGACTATTGTATCTCCATCTGTAACCACGCCAAGCTGTTTTGCGAAATCGGCGCTCGAAGCGCTTCCGAAAGCGACAAACAATCCGTCGATCTTTTCTTCCGTCGCGTCGTCAAATACTATTTTTTCAAGAAACTCGCCGCCTTCTAATTTAGCGATTTTCTTTTTATTGATTTTATACCTCTCCAGATTTTTGGCATACTTCCCGGATATGCCGATCTCCTGCCCGTTGGTGAACAGAGTTATATTTTTTGAAAAATTTTCAAGCTCCGAAGCCTCGTGCGCGGCGTAATCCTGATTTCCGAGCACGCCTATTGCGAGATCTTTGTAGAAAAAACCGTCGCATGTAGAGCAATAAGCCACTCCTCTTCCCTCGAAATTCGACAGGTTTTCGATCCTCGTTTTTTTCCAGACCTGTCCGGTTGCGAGCAGTACGGCCGAAGCTTCATATGATTCTTTAGACGT
>JAQVNH010000042.1 GCA_028703215.1 Eubacteriales bacterium | reverse complement strand
TAAAAAGATTTTATAAAGAAAAGGACCGCATCAGGCTCCAGCCGGCCAACCCTGATTATGATGCTATCATTATTGACAAGGATGTTTCGATTCTCGGTAAGGTTATCGGCTTATACAGAAATTTATGATATCACAAAACACGTTTATGATTGGCTTTCAGGAGTATCATCAACAACTTTCACATCATTGAAAATCAAATTTATTGCTTTCATAGGGCTTACAGTCGAGATCGCATGCTTGTACACGAGCTGCTGTTTCCCCTCAGTTTCCAATATTACCGTAAAATTGTCGAATCCCTTTACCATTCCCTTCAATTGAAAACCGTTGGTCAGATAAATTGTTGCAGGTATGCGTTCTTTCCTGACCTGATTCAAAAAAACATCCTGCAAATTTATATTGCTTTTTACCACGTAAATCCCCCCATGCTGCATAATTTAAAAACGGTCAGACTACATTTTACTAGATATGTCTGAAGTATGCAATACATTAAATATATCAAGAGCCATATTTTTACAGTCCGGCGGATCATCCACGTTCATCCAGGTCACATTTTCAGCCTTGCCGAACCAGGTCATTTGTCTCTTTGCATATCTTCTGGTATTGCGTTTGATCAGGTTTAATGTCTCTTCTAAAGTGGTTTTGCCATTAAGGTACCAAATGACTTCCTTATAGCCCAGTCCGAGCATTCCTTGAGAATTGCCATATCCCATATCCAGCAGTTTTTTAACTTCATCTATCAGGCCGTTCCGGAACATTTTATCAGTTCTGGCATCGATTCTGGAGTAAAGCTGCGAGCGTTCCATTTTAAATCCGAAAACCAGATATTCAAATTCCCGAACGCCTTCTCTGGATATGCTTTTATGGTAGGAAATCGGCTTTTGCGTCTGCCTGAAAACTTCGATTGCCCTGATGACCCGTCTGATGTCGTGCGGGTGGATTCTCAAAGCAGTTTCAGGATCGATTTTTTTAAGTTCCGCATACAGATACTCTTCCCCTTTTTCCTTTGCCGCTTCATTAAGTTCGTTTCTAAGACACTGATCAATTTTTGTTGGCGAGTAATTAATGTTGTCAATGAGAGAACTTGCGTACAATCCTGTGCCTCCCGCGACGATCGGCGCCTTGCCTTTGCTAATGATCTCCCTGATTTTTTCGAGCGCCAGTTCTCTGAATTTTGCAACGCTGAATGTTTCGTCAGGATCGATAATATCGATAAGATGATGTTTAACACCTTTCATTTCTGCATAATCAGGTTTAGCTGTTCCGATATCCATGTGTTTATATACCTGCATCGAATCTGCAGATATTATCTCGCCGTTTATCATTTGAGCTAGCTCGACGGCCGTGTGCGTTTTGCCGGTAGCCGTGGGCCCGACTATCATTATTACTTTCTCCATTTTACATTTTCCCTGTCATATGATTCTCTTAAACCTTTTCTCGATCTCCCTTTTTTCTATTATTATCATTGTAGGACGTCCGTGAGGGCAATTATATGGATTTTCCGTATTTGCAAGATCTCTTACCAGCTCTCTGATTTCCTGTTCGGCCAGCGGTTTATTGGCTTTTACAGCGGCAGAGCAAGCTATTTTATAAAGCGTTTCATCAATAAGTATGTCTGAGTCTTCATTCTCATGGTTTGCCATATAATCGATTATTTCCATAAATGCCTGCTTGATGTTCGTCTCAGTCTGCATATAAGGAACTGCTCTAAGAAGAACTGATCTGCTTCCGAAATACTCGATCTCGTAACCGGCTGATTTAAGGAATGCTTCCTTTTCCCTTACGATCTCGGTTTCCTTGTGGCTCATTTCAACAACAGCTGGGGCTAAAAGTTTCTGAGACGGAACTTCTCCGTTTTTATATTCCTTCCTGACCTTATCGAACATGATCCTTTCATGCGCCGCATGCTGGTCGATTGCCACGATCCGGTCCCCTGATTCCAAAAGTATATAGGTTGAGAACAAACTGCCCGTTAATTTCGCTTCGGATAGTTGGAGCGCGTTTATCATATCTGTTTCCGTATTTTCTCTGATTGCGTCTTTTTCCGGATGAGGCAATGTGAAATC
Source organism: Eubacteriales bacterium (assembly GCA_028703215.1). Taxonomy (GTDB): domain Bacteria; phylum Bacillota; class Clostridia; order Acetivibrionales; family STF1-152; genus STF1-152. The sequence continues at coordinate 5,753 of JAQVNH010000042.1, read as the reverse complement.
AAATATACTTTGATCAATTCTTGTAAAATTGCTCCCCTTGTCTCCGAAAGACAGACCTTTATGTCGTGATATGCCTTCTTCTCCATTCGCGCCGTATTTAACCGGATAGACCGCCGTCTGTGATACTTCAGGTATTTGCTTATTCTCTTTAGTCAGCGCATTCATGACACTGTGATAAATCAGACGGAATATTTCCTGTTCGTCTGAGAATTTGATCTGCATCTTTGTCGGATGGACATTGACATCGGCAAGCTCCGGGAGGATGCTTATATTTAAAACCGCGAAGGGGTATTTGTTTTTCATTAAGTAAGACCTGAACGCCTCTTCGAGCGCAGCAGTCATGGTTTGGTTTTTTACATATCTTCCGTTTACAAAGAATGTCTGGTTTGACCTGTTTGCCCTTGCATTTTCAGGTCTTCCCACATATCCGCTGACCTTGCCGTAATAACTCTCGCCGCTAACCTCGATACATGAGGCTGCCATATCCTTTCCGTATACGCTGTATATTGCACTTAAGAGATCGCCATTGCCGGGAGTGCGTAGTGCACGTGTTCCGCCGTTCGAATAATCGAACGCCACATGAGTATTGCCAAGCGCGATCCTGTTTATTATATCGGTTATGTTTCTTGCTTCTGTAATGTCTTTCTTCAGAAACTTATATCTTGCCGGTGTGTTGAAAAAAAGCTCGCTGACAGTTATGGATGTTCCTTCCGGGCATCCGCATTTTTCAAAGTTTGTCTCTCTGCCGCCCTCAAGGGAGAGCGATACTCCATAATCGCATCCTCTTGCCTTTGTAGCCATTTTTATCTTTGAGACCGACGCAATACTGGCAAGAGCTTCACCCCTGAATCCCAGTGTTTTTATCCCGCTTAGATTGTCGGAGCTTTTGATTTTGCTTGTAGAATATCTTTCAAACGCTATTTTGGCATCATCTTCCAAAATCCCGCAGCCGTCATCGGTTATTTTGATATATTGGATCCCGCCTTTGCCGATCTCGATCTTAATGCTTTTGGCGTCTGCGTCTATCGAATTCTCTACAAGCTCCTTGACAGCAGAAGCAGGTCTTTCTATCACTTCTCCGGCTGCTATTTTATTGCTTGTATCCTCATCGAGTATAATTATCCTTCCCATGCCTTACTCCTCTATTTACTTTCCGCCCTTTTCCGGAGATCATACAGCAGCTTCATAGCTTCAATGGGGCTGATGTTGTTGAGATCAGTTTCTTTGATGACTCTGATGATCTCATTTGCTTTCTTTTCAGTTTTGATATCATTGTATGCAAACAACTCCATCTGTCCCTCAAAAGGTATTTTCCCTCTTTTCAGACTGCTTTCCTTTTTGCTTATATCAGCATTTTCAAGTTCGTTCAATATTTCCTTTGCTCTTTCAACAACGTGCTCCGGAAGACCGGCTAGCTTTGCAACCTGTATTCCGTAGCTGTCATCGGCTCCGCCCCTGATTATTTTCCGGAGAAATATTATATCGTCTCCCTTTTTTTCTACGGTTATACAATAGTTTTTGATGCCTTGGATTTTCCCTTCCAGATCAGTCAATTCATGGTAATGTGTCGCAAAAAGCGTTCTTGCGCCGATCCGGTTCCTGTCGCATATATATTCTATCACAGACCACGCAATGCTCAATCCGTCATAAGTGCTTGTGCCCCTCCCCACTTCATCAATGAGCAAAAGGCTGTTCGATGTTGCGTTATCAAGGATATTTGCCATTTCAGACATTTCTACCATGAAAGTGCTCTGCCCTGAAGCGAGATCATCCGATGCTCCTACTCGCGTGAATATCCTGTCGGCAATTCCTATCGAAGCAGAGGATGCGGGCACAAAGCTTCCTATCTGCGCCATCAGCACAATAAGCGCGGCCTGCCTCATATAAGTTGACTTTCCGGCCATATTCGGGCCGGTTATGACAGAGAGCCTGTTTTCATTCAGATCGATCAAGGTATCATTAGGAACAAAATTTTCCCTGCCTATCATTTTTTCAACAACAGGGTGTCTTCCGTCCTTTATCAAAATCAGGTCATCCTCGGATATTTCGGGACGGCAGTAAATTTCTCTGTCGGCGGCTTCGGCAAGCGAGCTTAAAGCATCCAGCTCGCTAAGCGCCGCAGCTGTCATTTTCAGTCTTTTGACTTCTGCGGCTATTTTGCTCCGGATATCGGTGAATATTTCATATTCCAAGGTTATAAGCTTTTCCTGAGCTCCGAGTATTTCATTCTCCATATCCTTCAGTTCAGGCGTGATGTAGCGTTCGGCATTTACGAGTGTTTGTTTCCGAATGTAGTTTTCGGGAACCAGATTGAGATTTGAATTCGTTATCTCTATGAAATATCCGAATACTTTGTTGTATCCGACACGAAGTTTTTTGATTCCTGTCCTTTCTCTCTCCGCAGATTCCAATGAGGCGATCCATTTGCGTCCATTCCTTTTTAAATCTCTCAGCCTGTCTACCTCAGCTGAATAGCCGCTCTTGATGATGTCCCCGTCTTTTATGGTTACGGGAGCATCTTCGCTTATGGATCTTTCGATAAGCTCATATATATCAGTGAGCTCATCCAGCTTGCTGTTCGTCTGAGCAAGGTAGTCTGAAGCGCAATTTTCAATAGTTGTTTTTATGTGCGGCACCTGTGCGGCCGATCTCTTGAGCGCTGTAAGGTCCCTGCAATTGGCGGTGCCCAGTACTACTCTTGCTGTCAGGCGTTCAATGTCATATATGGCCTTAAGCATTTCCATTATTTCCATCCTGATCATGAACTTTTCTTTAAGCTCACGGACGGCTTCCTGCCTGCTCAGGATATCATGCTTTTTCAGCAGCGGCTGTTCGATCCAGCTTCGGAGTTTTCTCGCTCCCATAGATGTAACAGTTCTGTCAAGGATCCACAGAAGAGAACCTTTTCGTGATTTATCGCGCATTGTTTCCGTCAGTTCAAGATTCCTTCTTGTTGATGAATCAAGCACCATATATTCCTCGATATTATAATGCTCGATATGCTGCAAATGAGATAATTCGCTTTTTTGAGTTCTGCCAAGGTATTCGAGAAATGCTCCCGCGGCATTCACTCCGGGATTATCCACCTCATCGAGTATTATTGCGTCGCTGAATTGCTCCCTCACTTTTTTTTCGCAATTTTCTGTTTCAAAATCCGCATCTTCAAGGATGGTGATATAAGCATTGAATTTATCTTTTATATATTCAACATATTTTTTGTCTCCGCCGAGCTCGTTATTGATCAATAATTCGGATGGCGAATATTTTGCGGTCTCATCGATCAGCTTCTGTCTTGTGTTTCCCCAGATTATTCCGGTAACGCGCACCAGTCCCGTGGATATATCTCCGACGCAAATTCCGTAGCGATAACCTTTTTTATATATGCACATCAGATAATTGTTCCGGTCGTCTTCCAGCATTGAATTTCCGGTGACGGTCCCCGGCGTGACAACGCGTATCACATCGCGCCGGACAAGACCTTTTGCCGTTGAGGGATCCTCGGTCTGTTCACATATCGCGACCTTGTAGCCCTTATTCAGGAGCTTTGCAATATATGAGTCTGCAGCATGGTAAGGGATCCCGCACATAGGAGCGCGCTCATCCTGTCCGCAGTCTTTTCCTGTAAGTGTTATTTCAAGCTCTTTTGAGGCTGTCTTTGCATCCTCAAAAAACATTTCATAAAAATCGCCGAGCCTGAAAAATACGATGCAATCGTTATATTGATTTTTGATATCGATATATTGCTGCATCATCGGAGTGATCGGCATTTTTTCTCCCTCATATAAGCCTTCGTTCGTTTCAGTCATTGCTGTTACTGCGAAGTGCGTTTTATTTTATAAGTTCCATTGCCGCGTCGACAACATTCCTAACATTGAAACCGAATTTTTCGAATACCTGTTCGTAAGGTCCGGATGCTCCGAATGTCTCCATCGCTATTATTTTTCCATCTATGCCTGTATATTTATGCCACCCGACGGGTGAAAGTGCTTCAACTGCCAGACGTTTTCTGACATTATCCGGAAAAACAGATTGCTTATATTCCGGACTCTGTTCCTCGAATAATTTCCATGAGGGCATACTGACCACTCTGACACTGACACCTTTTTCTTTCAGTATAAGTCCTGCTTCATATATCAGCGCGACCTCAGATCCGGAAGCGACCATTATAATGTCCGGATCCTTTCCCGGAGTGTCGAAAAGAACATACGCGCCTTTTAGTGAATTTATACCGGTTTCCTTATATTGCGGCAGCTTTTGCCTTGTGAGTATCAGACCTGTCGGTGAATCACAGCTGGTAAGGGCGGCATACCAACCGGCTGCTGTTTCTTTCGCGTCGCATGGTCTGAAATCAGTAAATCCGGGGATGCTTCTTAATGCGGCAAGCTGTTCGACGGGCTCGTGTGTCGGTCCATCCTCTCCCACTCCTATGCTGTCGTGTGTCATTACATAAATAAGAGGCAGTTTCATAAGCGCTGAAAGTCTCATTGCCGGTTTCATATAATCCGAAAAGACAAAAAACGTAGCAACATAAGGATACAAGCCGCCGTGTAATTTCATTCCGTTGCCTATCGCAGCCATGGCATGCTCCCTTATGCCAAAATGGATGTTGGATCCCGAATGGTCTTCAGGCGAAAAATCGCCGCGGCTTTTCATAACTGTTTTATTAGACGGAGAAAGATCTGCGGACCCTCCGATCAAATTAGGGATGATCGCGGACAGCTTGTTCAAAAGGGATCCCGAAATATTTCTTGTTGCTTCGGGCTTATCGTCGAACACCCACAATTCCTTTTCGTTTAGCAGATCTGCGGGCAGCTGTTTTTTATGCCATCTTTCCAACTCTTTCGCGTCTTCGGGGTATTTGCTTTTGTACTGCTCCCATTTTTCATTCCATTGTTTTTCGTGGCCAGACAGCTTTTTAATGATTCCTGCCATATAGCTGCTCACATCTTCCGGAACGCTGAATTCATTTTCCTGCGGCCAATCGAGGAATTTTTTAGTTTCTGCCAGATTCTCTGCTCCCAGAGGTTCTCCGTGGGCTTTCGCTGTACACTGCACTCCGGGACATCCATATCCGATAACAGTTCTTACTATTATGAGAGAAGGTTTCCCTGTGCATTTCTTTGAGGCATTTATCGCTTCCGCTATCTCCGATGTGTCATTGCCGTCTTCTACAAGATGCACGTCCCAGTTGTATGCCTCAAATCTTTTTGCGACGTCCTCACGGAATGTCATATTTGTTCTGCCTTCTATCGTTATGTCATTTGAATCATAAAATACGATGAGTTTCCCAAGTCCTGCAGTTCCTGCAAAAGATGCCGCTTCAGAGGTTATGCCTTCCATCATGCACCCGTCGCCCGACAAGGCATAGGTATAATGGTCAACTATGCTGATGTCCGGTTTATTGAATCTTGCAGCAAGATGTGCTTCGGCCAAAGCCATTCCGACAGCATTCGCGAATCCTTGTCCAAGAGGACCTGTTGTTGTTTCAACTCCGATGGTATGTCCGTATTCCGGATGGCCGGGTGTAAGACTTCCCAATTGTCTGAAATTTTTCAGGTCGTCCATTGTAAGCCCGTAATTGAATAAATGAAGCAATGAATAAATAAGCATAGACGCATGCCCTGCCGAAAGCACAAATCTGTCTCTGTCCTGCCAGTCAGGATTTGCCGGATTATGCCTCATATGCTCCGACCATAATTCAAAGGCCATCGGCGCTGCACCCATGGGTGTTCCCGGATGTCCCGAATTAGCCT
>JAQVNH010000041.1 GCA_028703215.1 Eubacteriales bacterium | reverse complement strand
TAGGGGGTGAAACCGACAAACCACTTGTCGATATTGTCGCTTGTTGTTCCTGTTTTGCCAGCTGTTGGAATGCTTTTACCATCGCCTACTATACAGTTGGGAGCGGTGCCTCCGGCAGTTGTTACACCCTTTAGCATATCAGTCATGATAAAGGCGGTTGTCTCGGAATACACTTTTTCATAGGGTTGCTCGTTTTCCAAAAGCAGCTCCCCGTCACTTGTGAGAACTTTTGTATAGGTTATCGGCTTAAAGTACAATCCCTTGTTTGCAAAAGGAACGTAGGCGGCAGCCATTTGAAGCGGGGAAACTCCCTTTTCAAGACCCCCCATTGCCACTGAAACGTATTGTTCTTTGGTTCTGTCGATGCCTGATTTTGCAAGGTAGCCAAGCGCTTTCTCCGGGCCGATATATTCTGTCCACACCCTTGCGGCAATAACATTGATGGACTTCATGATTGCATCGCGGATCGTTATAAGTCCGCCGTATTTGAGGTCAAAATTTAAAGGATATCTTTCATCCTTGAGTTTAGGATCGGTATTAAGGTACATTGCGATATCGTCTATAACGGTTGCGGCAGTTATAAGACGCTGGTCAAGAGCGGGACCGTATACGGCGATAGGCTTGATACTTGACCCGGGCTGTCTTTCGGAGTGTGTAGCCCTGTTGAATATGCGGCTGGCTGTTTTTTCACCGCTTCCTCCGTAAATGCCTTTGATTTGGCCGTTCTCCGGATCGATTACGACCATGGCAGCCTGAGGGATCTCGCCTGCAGCAGCGGCTTGCTCATTATCCTTATAAAAATATGAATCGTCGGTAAATACTTCCGTCAGTGCATTTTGAACGGCCGTACTTTGTGTCGTAAAGATCTTGAGACCATGATTGTAAATCATTGTTTCGGCGTAATCCTCCGAATACCCCTTCTTTATGAGAGCGGAAATGACATCTTCCACCACTTGATCCACAAAATATGACTGTATAGGGATTTCATAAGTAAAGTCGCCCTTCTTAGCAAAAATAATTTCCTCCGCTCTTGCCTGATCGTACTCTTCTTGGGTTATTGGCCCAAGCTCAAGCATTTTGGCGAGTATTACCCTTTGCCGTTTGATTGCGTTTTCTCTGCCTTCCTCGGTAAACGGATTCATATCTGCGGGATTATTTGCTATTCCGGCTAGGAGTGCGCATTCGGCCAGTGAAAGGTCGGAGACCGGTTTGCCGAAATATTGTTTTGAAGCAGCCTGCACGCCGTAAATGTTGTTGCCCAGGTAAATAACATTCATATACAACTCAAGTATCTGCCACTTTTCGAGCTTTTTCTCAAGCTGAATGGAGCGGACCCATTCCTGGATCTTTCTGTTGAGATTTACATCATACTCCTGGGTTATCGTACGAACGGTCTGCTGTGTAATTGTGCTGGCACCTTGCATCCTCGAGTTTGGATTGAGAAGCTTGAGCCACAAAGCGCGTAGGATGCCCGGCACATCTACGCCGAAATGGTCAAAGAATCGCTCATCCTCGATAGAAACGAAGGCATCCCCTAAATCCCGGGGAATATCTTTGTACAGGACCTGCTCGCGGTTCATGTTTTGGCTTCCGGTAAACTGCAGTATCTCATTGCCGGCATCATCGTAAATATAGGTCGTTGCCGCCCTGATTTTCAAATCGTTAAGGTCAAGGAGAGTGGTCTTTGTCGCGTATCCGTAAATCAAACCGCCAAGTGTTCCGAGTCCCGCGAGGCAAATAACCAGAAATAGTATTGAAATGATTTTAAGAACACTTGATTTGCGTTTCTTATCAATTGAAGAAGATTTCTTTTTTCCCGCGGAGGAATATTTTCTGCCGCGAGCCGAAACCGCTCTTCCGGTTTTTACCGGCTTCCTCTTTTTCTTTGGCATAACCGTGCCTCCGAACATTTTTATCATAAGTAATATGTCTGCATTATATCATATTCGCACCGGCGATCTGTTGCCGAAGGAAACGCAAAAGGATCCAGTCAGTTCAACTCAAGGTTCGGGAGCTGATAAATCGGAGCTGCCGCCGTGGGCTGTGCAGTACTCTGCAATCTGAAGCTCGTAAAACCAATCTTCCGGATATGGATCATCGGGCATGACCGGATAATAGGGGATTTTTCTTTGAACATAAACCCTTTCAAGAATAGTTGACGAGGGGCAATTCGGGCCGGCAAGAAGATATCGTCCCCACTGGTCCTTTGAAGCGTAGCAGACTTGCGCCTTGACATGGACATCGCACAGGTCGTTATATGCGGGCTCGGTGCCTTCAATGAAATATTCGGTCCTGACCGCGTCACCTCTGGGATCCTGATAGCAAAGGGGAGATGCAATCTTGCCGGAATATTTGCATATGGTTCGTGTGACGATCCCGGTTGCCGGTTTTTCAAAATCTGCGGCAGGAAGGTTCTCGTGGATTTTTGACATTACTTCTCTCCACATCTTCTGCGCGATCCAGCTTTCTTCACCGGTATCTATGGCAATGGGATAGGTCACATTATCATATCCGTACCACGAAGCGGCCACATAATAGGGTGTATAGCCTACAAACCACTTATCCCTGTTGTCTCCGGCGGTTCCGGTCTTCCCCGCAATGGGTATTTCACCGTCGGCAACAGTGAAGGAAGGTCCTATATTCAAGGCTGCGGTTCCTCCGGATTTTGTGACTTCCTTCATGAGATCGATCATTATATAAGCGGTCGCTTCGCTGTAAACTTTGTTGTAGTTCTGCTTTTTTTCAAGAAGCACTTTGCCTTCGGAATCAGTAACTTCTGTATACGTTATCGGCTCTGTGTATATGCCTTTATTCGGGAATGACGAATAGGCGGCAGCCATTTCAAGCGGGCTCATGCCATCCGCGGGTCCTCCCAGCGCAAGTGAGACATACTGCTCGTTTTCCCTGTTCAGGTTTACCTTTTTAAGATAATCAACTGAGTTTTGGGGTGTGAGGATGTCTCTGAAAATCAACGCGGCAACAACATTCCTTGAATTTTTCAGAGCATTGCGAACATCCGTCAGGCCAAAGTAGATTCCGGTTTCAAAGTTAAGAGGATATAATTCTTCCAACTTGTCCTCGCCATCGTAAATCGAGTACATCCTGACGGGAATGTCGTCGATCACCGTAGCAGGGGTTATGAGTCCGAGATCGATTGCAGGACCGTAGACAGCTATGGGCTTGATACTTGAACCCGGGTGTCTGTCAAGCTGAACAGCCCTGTTGAAAGTCCTGCTTCCGGTTTTTTCCCCTGCTCCGCCGTACATGGCGAGAACATGCCCGGTGTAAGGATCCATTATTAGCATTGCAGCTTGCGGTTCCTCATCATATTGCCCGGCCATCTTGTTTTTATAGCTGAAATACTCTTCTTTCAGAAAGACTTCGTCCATAACAGTCTGAATAGACGGATCCTGGGTCGTAAATATATTAAGGCCGTTATTATATACCATAAGCTCCGCCGTATCTTCGGAAACGTCATACTTGCTGACAAGGTCAGCTATTACATCATTTACCACTTTATCCGTAAAGTACGACTGTATGGAAAGACCCGTAGATATGTCGCTCGGGACGGCATATGCCAGCTCGGCGTCCGCGGCGGTCTTATATTCCTGCATATCGATCCAGCCCTGCGTAAGCATTGCGTCAAGAATAAGTTCCTGTCTCTCCTTAGCGGCGATACGCCCTTTGGTCGTAAACGGGTCATAAGTGCCGGGCGCATTGATTATGCCTGCGATTACCGCACATTCCGCGAGATTAAGATCCCGGCAGTCCTTTTCAAAGTATGTTTTTGAGGCAGCCTGAACACCGTAGCATCCGTTGCCCATATAGATCCTGTTCAGATATTCGGTAACTATCTGCCATTTTTCCAAATCATCTTCGAGGGACATGGCTATCCACCATTCCTGCACCTTCCGCTGGGGAGATTGCTTGTCGTTGCCTGTGACGACCTTTACCAGCTGCTGGGTAATAGTGCTTCCTCCATGAGTGTCGCCGGCGCCTGTGACATATTTCCCGATTGCCGCAATGGTTCTAATGAAATCAACTCCGTTGTGCTTGTAAAAACGTTCGTCCTCTATTGCAACCAAGGCATGTATAAGGTTCTCGGGGATCTGAGAATATGCCAAAATTTCACGGTTCAGGTTTTCGCTGCCGACCAGCTGGGACATTACATTTAAATCCTTGTCATAAACGAAAGTCGTCAGTCCGGATTTGATGATAAGGCTTTCAGCGTTCAAGGGCTCCGCTGTCGTTACAAAAGAGTAAAGCGCTCCTCCGGCAAGTCCGGCGATCGCGAATCCTATTATCAGAACCGGAACGATCACGGCTTTTAGAGCCGCTATAGCTATCTTAAGAAAAAAGTTGGATTTATGTTCAGTTGTTTTTTCCTTCAATAAAACAGTTTCGTTTTTCATGCATTTTCCTTACAGACAAATTCTGTTTATCTAATAACCTTGAAAATCTTACATCATTATAACATATCCCGAATTATAACATATCTGAAATACCAATAAAAACCCCGATCCGCTATAAACGGAGCAGGGCAGTTTTGAAAAATTGTTAGTTTTGTTCTATTTAGCCATGTTTTGATCGGCAGCTTCCCCGATCAGGATTTTGTCCCTTGAAAGAAGCCGTTTTTTATTCCCCTGTTCAGTTTCCGGGACGACCATCTCACATCTGCCGACAAATATGGCCCCTTCGTCAGCGATAAAGCTTTTGACCTTGATGTCTCCGCAAAGTCTTGCTGAAGAAAGTATTTTGAGTACCTCGTGAGTGTGGACATTTCCTGTGATCGAACCGGCAAGATGAACATTCGAGGCCTCGACATTTCCGGTAATCAAGCCATGGTCGCCGACAAGAAGATTTCCTGAAATTTTAATGTCGCCTTTGACAGTTCCGTCGACTCTTACACTGCCAACGCATGAAATATTTCCTTCAAGAGTAGTGTTTTTGCCGATAACAGAATCGTAATATGAAGTGTTGATTTTTGTTTTGCCCAACAGATGTACCTCCTGCAAGGTTCTTGATATTTGGCGGATAATCAGAATATTATTTAATAGTCCAGGAACTTAAGCGGATTGACTGGTGCCCCATTGATCTGGATCTCAAAGTGGCAATGCGGACCGGTGCTTGAACCTGTGCTGCCGACCTTTGCTATTATCTCACCCTTTTCAACTGAGTCTCCGTAATTTACCAGCATCTTCCTGCAATGCGCATATAAGCTTGAAATCCCGTAACCGTGGTCGATGATAAGACAATACCCGTATCCGCCGTAATAACCGGCATAAGTCACTGTGCCGCTGCCCGACGCGTAAATATCCGTGTTGCTTGAAGCAGCGATGTCGATTCCTTCATGGAATGAACGGACTCCGGATATCGGATGTATCCTGTATCCGTAACCGTCTCTAATACTGCCGCCGTTGACGGGCCATAGTATAGGGATGGAGGACAGATAGTTTTCAAGTTTGGAGGTGCTTTCGGACAAGTCAAATGTTTCGCTTTTTGCGTCTGATGAAACAAAACTGAGTTGTTCAAGCAAAGCCTGAAGACTGTCTATTTCGGTCGCAAAATCGTTTGCGGTCATGTTGCCTTCGGAACGCGAAGCTATGCTGTCGGAAATCCTGTTGACTATATATTGGTCGGTGATTTTCTGGTATTGATCCAGAACCTTGTCGATCTGATCAACGATGTATTCTTCTCTGTCAACTATGACGTCCTTGAGTTCGTCGATGACAGCTTCTTTGCTCTTTACAACACCGCTTTGATCGACAAGCAGCTGCATCTGTTCAAAATTGAGATCGTAAAGCACAGCGAGGTCGTTCCTGAGTTTGCGGTTTTCCTGAAGAGTTTTGTCGATGAATATGCCCAGCGAAGTCGCAGCCAAGGCCGCAACAATAACTAAGGCGGTAAGTTTGCAATAAAATGAAGATATTTTTGTGGATACGATTTTGGAGGAATAATGAGGGACCATCATGATGGTCATGCATCTCTTTGTCTTTTTCCCTTTACCCTTTACCATCAGTATCTCCTTTGATAATATAGGCTTGAATTATCTCTATCTCTTCTGTCAACAAATCGGACGGAATGCGCCAAAGGCAGATATTTTGTTAATTTTCCGGAAATCATCCGGTGATTATCTTGGGTGGAAAGCAGTAAAGTTTGTTAAAAAATATTCAAAGTCTGTAAAAAAAATACTACTTACGACGTATTATATCAATTGTGTTACAGATATGTAAAGACCTATTTTTACTTTTGACTGATTTTTCCATATAAGCTATAATTGTTTTAAACATTATTGCTTACATCATTCAAAATCATTAAATAAAAATATCATGCCGTTTTATCGGCATACAAGGCGGCAAATCTTTATGGATATGAAAAAAATGTCACAGGATTGCAAGCGCGCTTCGATAATGCTGGCAGCTTTGGAAGCGGAGAAAAAGAACACCGCGCTCGCGCAAATAGCCGAAGCTCTCGGTGAAAGCAAGCCTGATATTTGCCGCGCAAACATGCTGGACCTTGCCGAGGGCAAAAAAGCGGGTCTCAAAGAGCCGATACTCAAACGCCTTAAATTCGACGAACAAAAAATAGATGCTGTGATCGACGGAATAAACTCGCTTATTAAACTTCCGGACCCCGTAGGTAAAATACTTGAAGCAAGGGAACTCGACAAAGGTCTTATTCTTAATAAGGTGAGCTGCCCTATCGGCGTCCTTGGCGTCATATTCGAATCAAGGCCCGATGCGCTTGTCCAGATTTCCGCGCTTTGTCTGAAAAGCGGAAACGGGGTCCTGCTAAAGGGCGGAAGCGAGGCAAAAGAGACTAACCGGATCCTGTCGGAAATCATTGCTGCCACCGCAAAATCCGCAGGAGTTCCTGACGGATGGATACAGCTTCTTGAAACCAGGGCTGATGTCAATGAAATGCTGAAAATGAACGACTATATAGATTTGATCATCCCGAGAGGGTCAAACGAATTTGTAAGGTATATTATCGAGAATTCGGCAATACCTGTGCTCGGGCATGCCGACGGCATCTGCCACTGCTATATCGACGAATTTGCCGATTCGGACATGGCTGTAAAAATAGTGGTGGATTCAAAGACTCAGTATGTATCGGTATGCAACGCCGTTGAAACGCTCCTTGTGCACAGTTCCATAGCGGGAAAGATACTGCCGCTGATAAAGGCTGAGTTTGACAAAAAAGGCGTAGCGATTTACGGATGCGGCCGCACCAGAGATTATATAAGCGCGGAGACGGCGGATGAGAACAGCTGGAAAACGGAATATTTGGATTATATGATGTCGGTCAAGGTCGTGGACAGTCTCGACGAAGCCATAGAACATATAAACAGATACGGCTCAAGGCATACTGATACCATAGTGACTGAAAATAAGCAGAATGCGGAAATGTTCATGTCGCTTGTAGATTCGGCGAATGTATTTCACAATTGCTCGACGCGGTTCAGCGACGGCTACAGATACGGTTTCGGCGCCGAGGTCGGGATAAGCACGAATAAGATCCACGCAAGAGGTCCGGTAGGTCTGGAAGGGTTGGCAATATACAAGTATAAGCTGTATGGAACCGGCCAGACCGTCGATGAATACTCGGCCGGCAGGAAGCAGTTCACCCACAGGGACTTGGATAAAAACTGCACAGATTAGCGGAGCGGCATGGAACGGATACCTGTTAAGAAAAATCAAATCTACACAGTCGATATTACGGGACTTACACATGAGGGCATCGGTGTCGGGCGTATTGAAGGGTTTGTCGTTTTTGTCGGGGACGCGCTTCCGGGAGAAACAGCGGAGACGAGGATAATCAAAG
>JAQVNH010000040.1 GCA_028703215.1 Eubacteriales bacterium | reverse complement strand
CACGCCAAAAATAACTTCAAACGGTGACGGAAGCGCGCTTTTAAGAAACCCGCTCCTTGCTGCCGCTGTTATAAAAGCCGTGGCTGATGTTTCAAAAAAGCCGGTGACAGTTAAGATAAGAAGCGGATGGGATGAACAGAGCATAAATGCGGTCGAAATATCGAAAATTGCTGAGAAAAACGGAGCGAGTGCCATCACGGTCCACGGGAGAACAAGGATGCAATTTTTCAGTGGATCCGCAGATCTGGATGTCATAAGACAGGTGAAACGTTCCGTATCCATACCTGTTATAGGGAGCGGGGACATTTATTCGCCGCAGGATGCGGTGAGGATGTTTGAGAAAACCGGGTGCGACGCGGTAATGGTAGGCAGGGGAGCGCTCGGAAACCCCTGGATATTCAAACAGACGATCAAGTTTATTGAAACCGGTGAGGTTTTGGCGGAGCCGTCAGTTTTTGAAAAGATCGAAATGGTAAAGAAACATTTGGCAATGGAAATAACTTACAGAGGCGAATATTCCGGGATAAGAGAAATGCGCAAACATATGGCGTGGTACATCAAAGGGATAAAAAATGCGGCAAAAATCAGAGACGAAATTTTTCGGATGGAAACAGCCGATGAGATAATCGGGCTGTTGGAAAAGGTCGTCTGAATTCTTGACGCGGAAGCCTTTCGGGAAATAGGAACCATTTTGGAAGGAGAATAGAGATGTCGGATTCTTCAAATATGAATTCAAATATGAATATGAAAAATGTTACCGGAAGACGGAAAACTCCTGCCGAATCGCAGGTCGAAATGAGAGAGCTCGTCCTGCCAAACGATACCAACCCGCTTGGGAACCTTCTCGGAGGACGCTTGATGCACTGGATAGATATTGCAGGAGCGATGGCGGCATCGAGGCATGCGAACAATGTTGTCGCGACTGTAGCGCTGGATCATGTTGACTTTCTGCACCCGGTTAAAATGGGAGAAATGATAGTGCTCAGAGCGAAAGTGACATGGGCGGGCACCACATCAATGGAGGTCCTGGTACAAGCTTATTCTGAGGACATCCTGCTGGGAACTGTCAGGAACACTAATAGCGCTCGGGTCATATATGTAGCTCTGGACAGCTCAGGCAAGCCGGTTCGCGTCCCTGAGGTACTGCCTGAAACCGATGAGGAAAAACAGGAATATGCTGAAGCTGTTAAAAGAAAGAGTATCCGCGGCAAGTCAAAAAACTAAGAAAAACTAAGAAAATACCTGAAAATTTGTATTATTTCAATCTAATGGTCAGGGAAAGTCGAAAATCGGTTTTGATAACAAACGGCGAACATGTTATAAATATAATTGAAAGGTCAAAGATAGTCAAAGACTAATAACATATATATATGGAGGTGTTATTATGTACGGTATAGTACCATTCAGATGGAGAAACACAGAACCTGGCAGAAGGAATGAGCGTGGACTTAGCGGCATTCTGGAAGATTTCTGGGATAAGGATGGACTTTTCCCGGCAATATTCCCCGAAACCGGAACAATGCGAGCAGATATCCGTGAAAACGAGAATGAGTATGTTGTGGAAGCAGAGCTTCCGGGAGTAAAGAAGGAAGACATCAAGCTGGATATCGATGATGACACTCTGACGATCTGTGCGGAAAGCAAGATGGAAAAGAAGGAAGAGAAGGACAGCTACTTGAGAATGGAAAGAAGGTACGGCTCTTTCAGCAGGACATTTTCTATCGAGAATATCAAGAACGAAGATGTAAAGGCGGAGTACAACGACGGAATATTAAAGGTCATTCTTCCCAAAAACAAAAAAACAGCAACAAAGAAAAGAACAGTTGAAATCAAGTAACTAAAGAAAAGACCAGGGGGACAGGTTTAGTGGCTCTCATCAGAAGAGCCACTAAACCTGTCCCCCTGGTCTTTCTGTCGGGTGAACATGATGAAGGCGGCTGCGAGCCAAAAATAGGTTACCATCATGGGAACCTCGAATATATTTTCAAAAAGGTTGTGGAACAAAACGCCGCACATACCGGCGAAGGCGCCAAGCACAAGCTCGCGGCCGGCCTTGTCCGCAATTTTCTTTACGGCTCTGCGGCACCACACGATAACACTGGCCACAAGCGCCATAAAAGAGGCCAATCCAAGAAGACCCATCTCCACAGCCGTTTTAAGATAATAGTTATCCATGTAAAAGGAACCGGGGATATTGTTCATGGCGACTGCTCCGCCAAAATGGCCGAATCCGGTGCCAAGCCACAGATTATCTTTAAGTACGGCAAACCCCTCGACAAGCCTTCCGAGCCTGCCGCCCCTGATACTGCTTGCAATGTAGTCGGAAGTCAGCATATATGCAACTCTGCTTGAAATTGAAGGCACAAAAAGAAACGCCAGGACCGCAGCGACAGCGAACGGGATGAAAAGCCTTTTGTCTTTGAACGTAAAATAAACAGCCGCCGCAACAGCCATGCCGAGCCAGGCTCCTCTGGAAAAAGTCAGAATCAGGCACAAACCCATAGCAGCAGTGGAACAGAAAAACAGTAATTTTTTCAAGGGCTTCTTTTCGGCAAAAAACAGACCTGCAGCCATTGGGATGAGAAGGATCATAAGACTGCCCAGCACATTCGGACTGCCGACGATCGAGAAAACCCTGGTAACATCGCTCTCAGCCGCATCGGTCCAATTAAGCGGATTCTCGACTTTCATGAGATATTGCAGTATGCCGTGAAGGGCCATGAGTGTGCCGGAATACACAAGTATCCTATAAATATTCCTTCCGGCCTTTTTGGTCTCAAGGAGCTGCACGACCGCAAAATACCAGAACATATATTGAATGACCGCGCGAAGGCCTTCGAAGGATATCGACATATCGGGTGAGTTTATCAAAAACAGGAATATTCCGACACCGAAGAACATGATCAGCGGAAAATCAAGAGGAGACCACCTGTACAAAACGGTTTGTCTGTATCTGACGCGCTTATAAAGCCAAAGCGCGACAGCGATTATGAGAAGTATTTCATCCCAGTAACTTGAGAGCAGCTCATGCCCGACAATATTCCTCACAGCGTAATCAATAAAGACATACAGCGCAATTATATAAGTAAGACGTTCGTAATTTTGCAAAAGCAGAATGATAAAAATAACTGCAAGCACGGCAGCGGCGATAACAGAAACATTTATCAGCGCGCATGCGAATCCAAGCATGAGTGCGGCCATGAAGATCAATGAAGTTTTTATGCCTGCTTTTTCCATTTAATCACTTCTCAAACAAAAAATTGACGATCCTGTTCAACATGCCGCTTTTATACCAGGCTTTCCATTTGTCAGCCGTAAAAAACACAGCAAGTGAAAAAACGGCTGATGCTAATGCAAATACTGCCCTGTAAATGCTCCATTTTCCGAGCAGCGTGTTTCCAAGCGAATAACCGGCTGTGAAAAACATAAGAAGCGCACCCGCTTTTCTGCTTGTATTCACGCTTGCGGCAATTTTTGCCGGAACACTGAATTTATAATATTTGGAAAGCAGCGAACTAACTCCGCCCGCCGCTTTGTCGGCAGATACCAGAGAACGCTTTATGACCTTATACGAGACTGAATTTTTCCCGGCAGGCTCTTTTTCCACTCCGGAATGGAACAGGGAGTAGGTTTTGCTGCTTTTATATACTTCCGATAAACTCCTGAAAATCCTCGCAACAAAACTATGGGAATAAGCATTCCTTATCCCTGAAACTGTCTTGTAAAAAATGCTGTTGCGGGCTATATCGGCTGCTTTCATAGTCACTCGGCGATGTCAGTCACATATCCGAGCAATTCGACCCGGTATGTTTTGACATAGATTTCCTTTCCGATGTTGATCTGGATACCGGCCATCATGATCCTTTTATCGGCGGCATCGGAAGAAATTTTTATCGTCACGGTAAGATCCTTCAGGTATGGATGCGGTTCGTCAAGTTCGACGCCTTCAGGGGTTATGCTGATATCATCTGACCTGACAGACATTATTACCGCATCAAGCTCACCATGGGAATCATAAAAGAGCACATCCCCGGGCTTGATATAGTTTTCCGTATTTTCCGGGACCATCGGGCAAAAGACGGTCACGGTATAATCCTTGAGCTCTTCCGGTTTTTTCCCGGGAAACAGAGTTTCGTTTTTAATCAGATATTTGTATCCTACACCGCCGACAACCGCCAGAATGATCAAAATTATGACCAGGTCGACAATGTTGATCAATCCGAAAAGCTTCCCCTTTTCATTCAATATCTTCATAATTACCTCCTGATTGAGTGTGACGCAGTCTCTTCTGAAAGCCCGCGGCATTATCGAAAAGTTTGGCAAGCTGCTCCGTCAAGTTCCGCCTGTCATACTTCATTATTCTATCATTATCCGGAGTACAAGTGGCAATACCTTTCCGCCAATTTTCATACAACCGGTAAAGATTTTGTTTTATGTTTTCAATGTCATTATAATCCGAAACAAGTCCGGTCCCGGTTTCTCTGATAAGTCCCGCAGCTGCGCCATGTTCGGGTATTATCGCTAGTATTGGCCGTCCCGTCCGCATATATTCGAATACCTTTCCGGTATAAAATGCCTCGGCTCCCGGTCCTGTGCCCTCTATAAGAAGAAGCGCATCCGATCCGGAAAGCATGTCAAGACACAGATCATGATCGGCATAGGGGATTATTTCGACAATACCTGCGAGAGAGAAGTCTCTTACGCGTTTTTTCAAATCGGCGGTTTTAAAATTTCCTATGAGATTAACTCTGATATTGCGGCTGTCTATTTTACCTTCCTTTATCAGTCCGGACAGGGCTTCAAAAAAAGTGTCCGGCTTTCTTCTGCCGTATAGGAGACCGGCATAGGTCAGGGTAAATGACGGGTTTGACGGAGCTTCCCGCACCTCTGGGAAATCATCGGAATCAAAGCCGTTCGGGATGACATTGAATTTCTGCGAGTATTTGATGTCTGTTTCAATGAAATGACGCTCCATTATCGGGGTATTGGTGATAAGTACATCGGCGTTATCCAGGACATTCTTCTCCATCTTTTTTTCAATGGCTGTTCTGCAAGGGTTGTGAGGATTGTCGATAAGGTAAGGGTTTTTTGTCCATTCATCCCTGAAATCGGCTACCCATGGAATATCAGGAAATCTTTTTTTCAGGTCAAGTCCGAGTATATGATCGCTGTAAGGATAAGAAGTCGTATACACGATGCCGATATCTCCGTTTGCAACCAGATTTCTTGCCGTATTTTCAGTAAAATACCTCCAAAGCATTTCGGCATCGGGAATAAAAAGCTTGCGGCCTGCAAATTTCCCCGGAAGTCTTAAAATCCCGGGCAAAGATGTTGGGTCATACGCCTTTGTTCTTATTATTTCAACATCCGGGGGAATGTCTTTGAGAAGAGACTCATCGGTAAGCTCCATGCCTTTTAATGATCTTGTCAGCACAACAGGCTCCCAGTCAAATTCCCGGAGATATTTCACAAACTTGGCGGTTCGCTGCACCCCGGAGCCTCCCATCGGAGGAAACTGGTATGCTATCATAAGTACTTTGCGCATGTCGGATCCTTTTGTATCAGTCAGTCATTTTGCCTTTACCGAGCAGGAAATATTCAAACCCCGCTTCTTTTAAAGTTTTTTCATCCATGGAATTCCGTGTGTCCAGAATATTCGCGTGGGACATAACAGATTTTAACCGGTCAAAATCAATGTGTGAAAACTCGTCGTGATTCACGGCAAGTATTACCAGGCTGCTCTTCTCAGCTGCTTTGTACAGATCGGGTTCCACTCCGGCATACTTTTTTGCATGCGGGTCAAAAACCGCTGTTGTTACAGCGGGATCTTTCCTAAGAATATCGATCAGTTCAATGATCGGACTTTCCCGTATATCGTCAATATTCGGCTTGTAAGTGACCCCGAGCACAGCTGTCTTTTGGATGCCGCTGTATCGGGACAGAATCTTTTTTACCAGAGAATAGATATGCTCAGGCATGCCGTCGTTCGTCTCGCGAGCGAGTCTGATAATATTTGACAGCTCAGGCTGCTTTTCCACGATAAACCAGGGGTCGACTGCCAGACAATGGCCTCCGACACCGGGACCGGGAGAGTGGAGGTGAACTCTGGGATGCTTGTTGGAAAGCTTGATCACTTCCCAGGCGTCGATCCCGAGATTTTCGCATATCATTGCTGTTTCATTGGCAAGGGCGATATTCACATCCCTGTAGGTATTCTCCATCAGTTTGCACATTTCGGCTGTGGTTGCGTCTGTGAGGTAGATCTCTCCCTTGACAAAGGATCTGTAGAGATCCCTGACCGCCTCGCAGGAAGCCGAATTGACGCCGCCGACTATTTTATTGTTTTCCACAAGCTCCAAAAGTATCCGTCCGGGAAGGACTCTTTCCGGACAGTGCGCTACAAGCACTTCGGTGCCTATATCAAGTCCGGATTTGCTGAGAATGGGAACCAGAAGATCCGTAACAGTTCCGGGCGGACAGGTGGACTCCAGAATCACAAGGTCTCCTTTTTTCAGCAGACGTACGATCGACTCCGCCGCACCTATTACCGCAGTAAGGTCTGCAGTCTTATCGCCGTTTATCGGAGTACCGACGGCAATAATATAGGCATCCGCCTGCTCGGGAACGGTACTTGCCTTAAGATATCCCGAAGATACTGCTTCTCTGACCATAGGATCAAGATACGGTTCTTCGATCGTGATCTCGCCCCTGTTTAGGGAGTCAACAATCCTGCTGCTCACATCGACTCCCACGATATGGTGTCCGTGTGTGGCGAACATAGCTGCCGTAGGGAGCCCGATATATCCGAGACCGAGTATGCAAATTTTCTTTTTGATGAAGACCACTCCCTTTGAATTGGCTGTTTTTCAGTTAAAGTTTAGCATTCCGGATATTGGGTGTCAATGAATATAATTGCCTTCGGATGTTCTTGTGTATGGGCGGCAAAGCTATGCGGGTCATCCGAAAATGCTTGTGAAAATACATGCTCTGGTATATATTAAACTCAGTGAAATAACTGTCAATGCGGCTGATCTCCGCATGGAGGCCGGTAATGATGAGCAGTGGAGGGAACAGGAAGTCTATAATCGTTGATAAACGGATTATAACAGGTATCCTGACTGTCAGAAGCAGAAACAGCAACAAAGGCGACTATGGCAAAATTCTCCTGGTGACGGGTTCATCAGGCATGACCGGAGCAGGATGCCTTGCCGCAATTTCTGCTCTGCGTACGGGCGCGGGTCTCGTTTATATAGCTTCTCCCGCTTCGATTTCGCATATCTACGCATGCAATATTTTGGAAGCGATCAACATTCAGCTGGAAGACGACAAGAAGGGGATACTTTCGAACAGATGCATTCCTGAGTTGGACATCGCAATGCGGGGGAAGTCGGTTATTGCTGTCGGACCGGGGCTGACAACACTTCCCGGCGCTGAAAGCGCTGTGGAACATCTGCTGAAAAATTCAAAGGCGCCTCTCGTAATAGACGCGGATGCCCTCAATATAATTGCTGAAAATATATCTCTCCTGTCTGAAATCAAATCGGGAGCCGTAATTACGCCGCATCCGGGCGAAATGTCAAGATTGACAGGGGAAAGCATTGAATGTATTGAGTCAAACAGAATCGAAACGGCAAGAAAATTTGCGAAAAGATGGAATGTGACAGTCGTTCTAAAGGGATCCGGCACAGTGACTGCGGTTCCGAACGGCGATACTTACATCAACTCCAGCGGCAACCCGGGGATGGCTACGGCAGGTTCTGGAGATGTGCTCGCGGGTGTTATCGCATCGCTTATAGGGCAAGGCATACCTATGGAAAAAGCCGCCTTTGCGGGGGCTTATATCCACGGGCTTGCAGGGGATCTGGCATCGGACGAGTTTGGCGAATATGGAATGATAGCATCCGACATAGCGGCAAAGCTGCCGATAGCGATAA
>JAQVNH010000039.1 GCA_028703215.1 Eubacteriales bacterium | reverse complement strand
GTTGAAGCTAGAGTTTTTAACATTTTTACACATAGAAACAGACGCAATTTTTGAAGGAAATTAAAAGCGAGGCTGATTGTTTATAGGAACTCGATCAAACTATAATCAACATCCCCATCCTTGTTTACAAGACTTGCATCAGCATGAACATATTCCACTTTACCTATAAACATCTCATGCGAGCCTGTGACGATTGAATCAACAATACTACACTCGATGTTTACCGGACAATCGTCTATAACCGTGGCATTTATCTTTACTGCTTCACTTAATTTTGCGCCTGCGATTTTAAGTTTGTTTTCAACTCTGCCACTGTGAGAACCAAGATATTCAAATAAAACTTTGTTGTCCTTTCCAACTAAGTTGACCACAAAACATTTTGAATCCTTGATCATACCATATGAATACCGCGAAGGAACGATGCCTACCATCACCATTGGCGGATCATAACTGCAATTGCAGCAATATGCTACCGCAAGCGCATTGTCTTCTCCATTAATACCTCTGCATGAAACAAGAACATTAGGCCTTGGCTGGAGGCAGGATTTAAAATTTGCCGATTTCTTTTCCATAGTAAATTTATCCTTTCAGCTTTTTGTTTTTCTTTCTTGAATATATACTTTTCGAAACCCCGAACAAAACAATAGGCAGGTCTACTATTATTTCCGAATCCTGCTTTTCATTCTCTCAAGTTTCCATGTCTCCAACAGTGACCTCTGCAGAACTTTCCGCTGCCGCCTCGACCGCAAACTACATTCCCTGAACTGCATTTCGGGCAAATATATTCTCCGTTGCCAACCTTTTCCATGTTTTCATAACTCTCCGTCCATTCATGACCGCAATCCAAACACCTGACCGGACATATATTCCGGGTAAAATTTCCACCCTCGATACGAATGGCTTTTCCGTTGATCAAACTATCCGCAATCGTCTCGCGCGCACTGAGAAGTATTCGCTGAAAAGTCGGGCGGGAAACTTGCATCTTTTCAGCGCACTCTTCCTGCTCTAATCCTTCCAGATCTTTCAGGCGCAGTGCTTCAAGCTCTTCCAGCTTCAATATATTTTCGCCGTATTTGTTTTTCCCTTGATTGTACGGAATAAATTCTTTTACTGTTGGGATATTCTCGATCTGTCTCCATTTTGTTGGTCTTGCCATATGACACCTCATTTGCTATTTCACTTGAACAGTCAATTTCTCACTGCAGACTGTCAAACTATTCCCCGCTTTCATGAATCAAATAAAATTTCTTTTATAGAATTTTTTACCTTCATATTCATATGAAGTTATTAACTGCTTATTCTCAAGACGCTCAATAATAGAATTATCAAGATTCCGCTTGTTAAGCAAATTAATTATAACATCTTCTCTCACCGGATGAACAGCCGTAATGCTCAGTAAATCATTGACAAAGTCATCGGAAAAATAAAAATTGTCTTCCTCGTCACCCGCGATCAATTCTGTTTGAATTCCGTTTTGAAGAAATATATCATACGCATTCCGCAGTGCCTCTACGGAAGGTCTTTCAACAGCTGTTTCAGCAGGAGGCCTTGTGGGTACCAGGATATAGGCTTTGTCGGGATTGATGCGCTTTAGAAAATCAGCAACCTTTTTCAAATGAGCCACATCGTCATTTATGCCTTTAACCATCATGGTTTCGGTCACAAGCCTTCCTTTAAACCGCTTTGAAAAATCTATGATCCCCTGTAATATCTTGTTTAAATCAAGCGATCTATGAGGCCTGTCTATCTTTTTCCAAACCTCGGGATTAATGGCATCAATTTTCATGGATACCCAGTCGGCCTTCAGCAAATCCTCTTTGACTTCATCCATCCAAATAAGTGAAGCATTCGTAATGACAGCTGTTTTAATTCCAAATTCTCTCAGCAAATCAATATGCCGCCCCAAATTGACATCCAGTGTCGGCTCGCCATCAGGAACAAAGGTCAGATAATCCACATGTTCTCCGCCAATATCAGACAATTTCTGTTTGGTTTGCGCATAGATCTCATCGGGCGTATAGAATGTGTTCATTTTTAAAAACTATTCGTTTTTTTCAAAACTCTTGAGCTGTTCACGCACTTCACCAAGCTGTTTTTCCAAAAATTCAGCCTGTTTTTGCAGAACTTCCTTCTCGTCCACATCTGGCATCTGATATGCATTGGGCACAGAACCATATGGATAAGCTCCATAACGCGCCCAACCCGGTAAGCCGGTTGCATAATACATCCTTCTGAAACCTCTTCCGCGTCCCATTCCAAGTCCCATTCCAAACCCCGAATTTACAAATCCCGGAGCCGCATAACCTGCACAATATCCCATACCTCTTCCGGTCATCGGTCCCATTCCCATCAGGCCTGTTCCATCTCCTCTTGGCATTTTATTCCCCTCCTTTATTCTTAAAATAAAATATATTTCAGTTTCCGGTAAATCCTTGGCAGAAGGCATCTGCTTTTCCTGAAGCAAGCATTTATTAGTATCCCCTGACCATCTTTGCACCGCAATTCGGGCAATTTATTGTGCTGCAAGGTGTTCCGACCTGATGTATTACTTTCTCCCCGCATTTCGGGCAAACACAAACTCCCCCGGGACCTGCAGCCATACTTCCCCCCATCCGGCCTCTGCCAATTCCTTTTCCCATTCCTCCGCCACTTACCGGTCCTTGGCCAGTTGGACCTGTTCCATCTCCTCTTGGCATAATCCTCCACCTCCTTATTTAGTATTAATGAGCGTGGTCACATTCCGATTTCTCTATTCCGTACCCGCGTCCGGCTCCCGGCGTGCACGCGCTTTCACTTCCTTCAAGCGTTCCTTTTACAAGTTCTGTGATAATATCGACAACCTTGCCTTCCACTCCGGTCAGCCTATCGATTCCAAGCTCTTCAAAAAATCCCATTGCCCTTGAACCCATACCGCCGCATACAATGCATTTTGCGCCATGATTGTGCAAAAACGAAGGTATCACTCCCGGTTCATGTCCCGGATTTTTGACTTCCTTTTTTGATTTCACTTTGCCGTCTTCAATATCGACGATCGTATAGGTCTGACATCTTCCAAAATGCGGAGATACATATTCTCCGTCTGTCGCAATCGCTATCAGCATCTGTTCGTCCCTTCCTGATTTTATTTGACAGTTCCAAGCTGTATTTGCAGCCTCGACCAAATATTTTCGATTTCTCCGACTATATTTTTTATGCCTGCTTCAACCGGAGTTTGCAGTAACTGCAGCGCTTTAACAATAGCAGGCTCAAAAGGTATCTTGCCTATCAGAGGAATTCCGTTTTTTTCGCAAAACTCCTTTATCTCCGCAGTAATTTCAAGATTCAAATCATATTTATTTATGCAGACAAATGCCGGGATTCCAAAATGCCTTGCTACACCAAGCACCCTTTCTAAATCGCTTTGTCCGGATCTTGTCGGCTCGCATACCGCAACAACCGCATCCGCTCCTGTAATTGATGCAATAACAGAACATCCGATACCCGGGGATCCGTCAATCAAAGCCCAATCCTCACCATTGAGAAAGGCAAAAAGATTTTCCTTGACCTCAGTTACCAGTTTTCCGGAGCCATCCGCGCCGATATCTAACAACGCGTGGGAGAATGTGCCGCGTTGTGTTTGGTCTACATAAGTTTCTCCGATTTTTAAATCTATCATCGAAATAGCTGCTTGAGGACAAGCAAGAACACAGGCTCCACACCCTTCGCATTTCATGGGTTTGATCTCTATTTTCTCCGATATTGCATCAAAGCGACAAATATCCCTGCATATGCCGCAAGAAACACACTTAGTCGAATCTATGACTGCCAGCTCGGCGCCGAAGTAATCATCGCTATGCAGCCGTTCGCCCTTTATCAGCAGATGCAGATTAGGCGCATCAACATCGCAGTCCGCTATTATCTTGTTCTTCACAAGAAGGCTTAGCGATGCAACAACAGTACTTTTCCCCGTTCCACCTTTGCCGCTAATAAATACGACCTGCTTCATAGCTCTATACCTCCAACTATACTTGAGAACATCCGAACGAATTTCCCCTCCCACGCCTTATCCATCTTTACGGGCAGAATGCCCTTTGAATAATTTTCGGCTATTTCGCGCAAAAATGGTATCTCCATCAACACCACTATTTTCTCATTCTTGCAATATGTTTGAATGGTTTTGTCCCCGGCCATCGCTTTGTTGAGGACAACACCGAAAGGCATGCCCACTTTTCTCACCAGCGATACGGCAATTTTAAGATCATGCATGCCAAATGGAGTTGGCTCGGTTACCAGAATACAATAATCACAGCCATCGATAGTTTGTACCACTGTACATGATGCTCCCGGAGAACAATCAAAAATATTTATTTTGTCTTCACGAACAGATTGCTTAAGTTTGTGTATGATCGGTATAGTAATAGGCTCTCCGATATTGAGCCTGCCTTGTAAAAAACGCCCATTTCTGTCAGTTTCGACAACGCCGATTTCCCTTTGCACTTCTGAGATCGCATTTTGCGGGCAAGCTATCACACACGCACCGCAGTGATGGCAAATCTCCGGAAATATTAGCACCTTTTTCTTAACGACTGCGATCGCGTTGAATCTGCAAGCTTTTGCACAAGCACCGCAACCATCACATCTGGATTCGTCGACCTTGGGTACAAGAACATTGACCGGAGTTGTTTCAATGATTTCCGGGTTTAAAAACAAAGCTCCATTTGGTTCTTCAACATCGCAATCAACATATTGGCTTTCACTCAGCGAAGCAGCAAGACTTGCAGCAACTATTGTTTTCCCGGTGCCGCCTTTTCCACTTAACACAGCTATTTTCATTACTTTCCTCCCAATCCGAAGTGTGGCGGAACAGTTGTGCTTATTTTCTCGAGCACTCCTTTCTTGAAAAGTTCTACATTTTCTTTGACGGTAGAAGCAGCGGCTTTGTATATTTCGATACTTGCCGCCTTAAGCACATTCATGGCATTAGGTCCCACATTACCCGTTATAACAGCCTTCACATCTTTTTCTGCAACCGACTGTGCTGAAGATATTCCCGCCCCGCCCGAAGACAAGGTTGCTAAATTATCAATCGCCTCATAATCCATTGTTTCAGTTTCAACAATAATGAAGCTTGCAGCCCTCCCGAATCTTTGATCGATCTGACTTTCCATTGTTTTGCCTGTTGCGGATACAGCGATTTTCATATTAAACTTCCTCCTTTTTAATCAACATAAAAAAAATAATTATTGGCTTATGCCCACAACCAAATTATAACAGTTTATGGGCATATGTCAATAACTAATTAATTATTATCTATGAAAATTTTAAAATGTGTCTTCATAACTCGAATTTTTATAGACAGCATCTATCCGGTTTTACTTCAATTGCAATTTCATAAATTGCTCAAATTTCCCAAGTGTTTCGGAGCTCATTGCATGCTCCATCTCACACGCTTCATTTTCAGCCGTTTCAGGATTCACTCCCAATACCTCTGTCAGAAAACTTTTCAATATTTTGTGACGTTGTTTTACAGATCCTGCAACTTCCGATCCTTTTTTTGTTAAAACGACTGTTCCGTATTTCTGCTGTTGCACAAGCCCGTTATCCTTTAATACTCCCAGCGCTTTGTTTACACAAGCACGGGAAACCCCTCTAAACGAAGCTATGTCTGTAGAGCGAACAACGCCGTTCTTTTCGGCAAGCAATAGGATTATCTCCAAATAATCTTCACTGGATACTGTAACATTATTAGATTTCACCGGGATCCTCCTGTT
Source organism: Eubacteriales bacterium (assembly GCA_028703215.1). Lineage (GTDB taxonomy): Bacteria > Bacillota > Clostridia > Acetivibrionales > STF1-152 > STF1-152. Next base: position 2,238 of record JAQVNH010000039.1, on the reverse strand, counting down.
TGCTCATAAAAGCAACGATTCTAGGATATGATAATATCACAAAATGATTGACATACATAGGGTTTAAGTATAAAATGTTAACCAAGGATAACATTTTATTTGTTAAATATTATTTTAAATCAGTACAAAAGCGGAGTGGATATAAATGAGAATGCATGAACTTAATGCCGGCGAGCACGGTCAAATTATATCTGTCGAAGGATTTGGAGCTCTTCGGCGGCGTTTGATGGATATGGGTTTAACGCCAGGAACAAATATATTTGTTCGCAAAGTTGCTCCGATGGGAGATCCTATAGAAATATGCGTCAGAGGTTATGAGCTTTCGCTGCGCAAGGAAGATATCAAAAATATTACTGTCAGCAAATTGACGGGAATAAATGATTTTAATAATCCGGCTCCTCGCGGTTTTTTTGGAATTCATGGTCACCGCAGACATCGCGGAGGAAGATTATGAGTCTGTTGTTTGCCCTTGCCGGTAATCAAAACAGCGGCAAAACCACCCTCTTTAACCAGTTAACAGGCAGTAACCAGCATGTGGGAAATTTCCCGGGTGTGACTGTTGAAAAAAAAGAAGGACCCATCAAGAAGCAAAAGGACATTGCGATCGTTGATCTTCCGGGTATCTATTCCTTATCGCCGTACTCTCCCGAAGAAGTCGTATCAAGAAATTTCATCGTCGAAGAACGCCCGAGTGCTATAATCAATATAGTCGACGCCACTAATTTAGAACGTAATTTATATCTCTCCCTGCAGTTAATAGAACTTCGCATTCCATTGGTCATTGCTCTTAATATGATGGATGAGGTAAGAATAAATCAGGGCTTTATTGATGTGCCTGTATTGGAAAAAGAGCTCGGCGTACCTGTTGTGCCTATTTCTGCCAGTAAAAACGAAGGGATCGATGAACTTGTTCGAGTTGCCGTTGATATTGCCACAAACAAGCAAGAGCCTAAGCGCCTGGACTTTTGCACTGGCGAGGTCCATAAAGCTATCCACACTGTTGCTCATCTGGTTGAGGAAAAAGCTTCAAAAAGGGGTTTTTCTGCACGTTTTGCAGCCTCTAAATTAATTGAAGGCGATGACCTGCTGGCAAAACACCTCCAGCTTTCCGAATCTGATAAAAGTATTCTCGATCTTATTGTTCAGGAAATGGAAATCAAAACAGGAATGGACCGCGAAGCCGCTTTAAGCGATATGCGCTACAGCTATATAGAGAATCTGGTTTCAAGCGCGGTTATAAAGCCAAAACAATCCAAGGAACAGCGGCGAACGATCAATATAGACAATATTCTCACTCACAGGATTTTTGCCATCCCGATATTTCTTTCCATTATGTTTGCGATTTTCTGGTTGACTTTTGGTACTTTTGGATCTTTTTTTAGTACGTATTTTAAACTGGGAATCGACACTGTAATAGGTTTTATAGACACCTCGCTATTACAGCTCAATTTGAGCGACTGGATACGTTCTCTTCTTGTGAACGGCGTTTTGGCAGGGGTGGGCAGCATATTATCCTTTATGCCGGTAATATTGCTGTTGTTTTTCTTTCTCTCAATACTTGAAGATACGGGATATATGGCTCGCGTGGCTTTTGTCATGGATAAATTGTTTCGTAAGATAGGTCTTTCCGGCCGATCCTGTGTACCGATGATCATGGGCTTCGGCTGCAGCGTGCCGGCTGTTATGGCAACCCGGACACTGCCAGGCGAGCGCGATAGAAAAATGACGATCATTCTCGTTCCTTTTATGTCCTGCAGCGCTAAATTGCCCATTTACGCAATATTTACCGCTGCTTTTTTTCAGCACAGCCAAGCCTTTGTCATGATAACACTTTATGTTTTGGGTATTGTTGTTGCAATTCTTTCGGGCCTGCTTTTTAAGAAAACAGTTTTTAAAGGTACCCCTGTGCCGTTTGTAATGGAACTGCCCTCTTATCGTTTCCCCTCTCCAAAAAACATTTTTCTGCATATGTGGGATAAGGCCAAGGGGTTCATCCAGCGTGCTTTTACGGTAATATTAGCAGCAACTGTTGTGATTTGGTTTTTACAAAGCTATGATTGGTCATTTAACATTGTAACAAACAGCGCAAACAGCATCCTGGCTTCATTGGGCTCGTTCATCGCGCCCATTTTCGCGCCTTTAGGATTTGGAGACTGGAGAGCTGCCACTGCGCTTCTGACAGGACTGATGGCCAAAGAAACTGTCGTCAGTACTTTTTCCGTTCTTTTAAATTCAGGA
>JAQVNH010000038.1 GCA_028703215.1 Eubacteriales bacterium | reverse complement strand
TGCAGGTCCTTTTATAACCGCGTCTATGTCTTCTTTGCGGCGCTGAGTGACCATTTCAGTCGGCGGAAGTTTTCCTGCGGGGTATTTTTCCAAAATATCATTGACCAATTTTTCCATATAATCCAAAGTGAGCTCGATACCCTTGTATGCCTTTTCTGCAGAAGCAAGCCTGGGATCGCCGATTACTCCTTCCGGTGTGCAAATACACTCCATTCCTACGCTTCCGTAAGCATTATACCATTTGATGGGGCCGTTTCCGCGCTCCGCCGAATTGTTTATATGCCCGGGGGGGAGCATCGGTGCCGGTTTTGTCGCCACCGCATTCTCCTGTTTGCATAATTCGGGGAAAAGAGCAAGCGAGTAAGACTGTTCAACTTCATCCGCATGGATGAACGGAGTCTGGAAAGGTCCTCCATTCTCAACAGTATCCAATTGTTCCTTAGCACAGTTCCAAAAATGCACATACAGGACTATTCCGGGGACTTGGAACTTCTTCCCGAACTTGTGGATAGCCGCAGGTATGACATAATCTTGTCCGTGACCGTTTACCACGATCATTTTTCTAAACCCTGTATTCCAGAAACCGGCAAAAACATAACAAAGATAGTCCGATAAAATGTCTTCAGGAATCATTATCGTCCCGGGCATTCCAAGGTGATGATACGGATGAGAGCCGTACCATACAGGCTGAGCCACAGTGCACCCCGTTGCCAGCGCCACCTGCTCGCACAGACGGGTATCAAGAAAAGTATCCTCTCCGTACGGTGCGCTTGGACCGTGATTCTCTGTAGAACCCACAGGTATAAGTATAACATCATTCTTCTTCAACCGTTCCGCAACATCCTGGTTGGTCATGTTCTGGTAATATATGCCGTCGTTTGCCTCCATATGTCCTCCCTTTGCGGGAAGCTGCCACTTACTCATAGTTCCATTTCTCCTTCCTGTTAATTCGTATCCCTCTTTTTTATTTTTTTTGTTTTGTTCGCTTGGGTTTGTTCGTTTGGGTTTTTCCGGTAAATTTCTTTCAGGCATTTTCAGTTGTTTGCTCAAAGATGTTTGCTCGAATCTGTCAGAATTCTCGGCATGCTTGCAATATGTTCTCGCCTAAAATTAATTAGATATTAATATTATCAACTATGTTCATTATATATTTAATAGTTCATTTTGTAAAGCACATTTTGAATATTGATCGCTTTGTTTTGCAGTAAAATTTTTAGCAATTTTTGCAGTTAAATTCGGCATTTTTCAGTTGTTTATTATGTTATAATAATTATGTGTACTTAAATTTTTAATCCCTGATTTTAATACAACAATGATTTTAGGTTTTATTGCACAAAAAGTGAATTGTCATTTAATAGTGTTAAGGAGGATTCATGTCAAAACAAAATGATTCTAAAGAAATCGCATTAGGCGCAAGCATACGGAGTCTGCGAATCGAAAAGGGTTTAAAAATTGTTGATGTAGCCAAGGCAACCGGGCTGACATCCAGCTTGATAAGCCAGGTGGAGCGCAACATCCTCGCACCTTCTATTTACACATTAAAAAAGATCGCCTCCGCTCTGGACACTCCTTTGGGTTCCTTTTTCGCCGACTCCAAGGAAACTGCTCCCAATCAGGTCAATAACTCTCCTGTTGCGCCATCGAACAAGCCTTCTCCTGTTGTGCATATAAACGAAAGAAAAATGCTGTCCCCCGGGAAGGGTGTTACTTTTTATCTGTTAAATCCTGATTTGAGCGGTCCGATAGAGTTTATTTACAACATATATGAGCCGGGCTCAAACACCGGTCTGCAGCAATACTCTCACCCCGGATCCGAATGCGGGCTTGTTTTAAAAGGAGAATTGCTGGTAACGATAGAGGATGAATCCTACCTCTTAAAAGAAGGCGACAGCATCACCTTTGAATCGAATCGCCCCCACTCAAAGAGCAATCTCGGAAAAGAACCTTGCCTTTGTGTCTGGGCAAACAATCCGCCTTGGTTTTAAAGGTTTCGCGCTTACTGATATGAGCTGATTTTTGCATGAAAATTTCCTTGTATATTTCCGGTCAATTGAAACTTTAAAAATTAATATTCTGATACGCTCCTTGGATGATGATTAATGTATACTTAAATATTCGAGGCATCAAAACTGCAAGCCAACGCTCTCCTGTTTTGAATTGACATCATAGTCCTTCTTAATGTAAAATAGTGAAGCGTCGGAAAATAAGCCGCTTTTAGTATTAAGACACAGATGGAGAGATGGCTGAGCTGGTCTAAGGCGCACGACTGGAAATCGTGTGAGCGCTAATACCGTTCCGAGAGTTCGAATCTCTCTCTCTCCGCCAAAATAAAGGGCTTCGGGGGTTACCCTAAAGTCCTTTATTTTAAGCCCGATCATTTCAGCGCAATTTTCGAAAAAAACCATAAAATTCACGCAATATCAGGATATTTGTCAGAATATATGTTAGAATATTTGACGTAAGCAGCGTATAATTTTAAAAAGCACGACCTATTATTTGATTTTAAATGAAAATTGATTGTTTTAATCAATAATAAAATGAAAATAATATTTAAATACAATTAACAAATCATCTTTATAGGGGGAAATTAATTATGAGTGAGGAAATCAAAACCAGCAGCGAATATGTGGCAGAACTTGTGAAGAGAGCAAGGATCGCTCAAAAGGTCGCCAAAGGATTCAGTCAGGAAAAAGTCGAGGAGCTTATCGCGGCAATGGCGTGGGCAACAGTGAAGGATGAAAATGCCGTGCCTATAGCGCGTCTTGCATTCGAAGAGTCACGGATGGGATATTATGATGCGAAATATATCAAGCTCCAGAAAAAAGTACGCGGAGCATATCGTGACATGAAAGGTGTGAAGTCTGTCGGTGTCATTGAAAGAGATGATGCCAGGGGTATAGTGAAATTGGCAAAACCGGTCGGAGTAATCGGCGCCATCGTTCCCTGCACGAATCCCGAAGCAACACCCGTTATAAATGCACTTGGCGCGATCAAGGGAAGAAATGCGATAGTCTTTTCTCCCCATCCCAGAACGAAAAAAACCAATATGCTTGTATGCGACATTCTCCGCGCTGTTCTGAAAAAGCACGGAGCACCTGAGGATCTCATAATCAGTATCGAGGAACCCACACTGGAACTCAGCAATGAATTAATGAAACAATGTGATCTGGTCCTGGCGACCGGCGGCGGAGCACTCGTAAAGGCAGCCTATTCTTCCGGCACGCCCGCATATGGCGTGGGAGCCGGCAATGCCGTAGTTATCATTGACGAAACTGCCGATCTCGATGACGCATGCCGCAAGGTCATGCTTTCAAAGACATTTGACTTCGCTACCAGTTGTTCGTCCGATAACTCAATAGTGGTCCAAAAAGACATTTACAATACTGTGCTCAAAAAACTCAAAGAGAACGGCGGCTACCTTTGCAACGCTGACGAAAAGGAAAAACTCGCGAAGGCCATGTTCCTTGAGAACGGGCATCTAAACCCCAAATCCGGAATTACAGCTCAATCCGCGGATATTATTGCAAAAATTGCCGGTTTTACAATTCCCGAAGGAACAAAATTCCTAATGGTAGAGGAGAATGGGACAGGCGCGGAGCATCCTTTTTCCGGAGAAAAGCTTTCTGTCGTATTAACAATATATAAATATGACCTTTTTGAAAATGCGATCAACCGTGTCAATGAGATACTCGACTGGTCAGGTCAAGGACATTCCTGCGGAATCCATTCAGTAGATGAAGAACGCATTTCGCTGTTGTCAGAGAAAACTACCACCTCGCGTGTAATGGTTCGTCAAGCTGTCTGCTATGGCAACAGCGGTAATTGGGATAACGGAATGCCGTTCACTCTTTCTCTTGGCTGCGGCACCTGGGGAGGCAATATCGCTTCCGAGAATATAACCTGGAAGCACATGATAAATACCACCTGGGTATCTATTCCGATCAAGGAAAATGTGCCGGACGACAAAGAACTGTTTGGTGAAAAAGTAATGTCAGAGTAATCATAAAAGCAATTAAGAACTAATTAAGAGCTTTATAAAAAACGCACTCGTTTTCAGTTGAGTGCGTTTTCTTATTTCTGTTGAATTTGGCTTGATTTCAAAATCGCTTTATTTCCTTGAAATCACTCGTTTCGCTTTTTCATATATCGTCTTCGATGTCAGATTAAAACGCTCCATCAGATAATTCTGCGGCCCAACCTCGCCGAATTCGTCCTGGGCGCCTACACGTTCCATCGGAACCGGTATGTTTTCGACCAGAACTTCCGCAACTGCCGAGCCCAATCCGTTGATTATATTATGGTTCTCTGCCGTAACGATGGCACCGGTTTTCTTTGCGCTTTCGATAACACACTCATTGTCCAGAGGTTTTATCGTAAACATATCTACAACTCTTGCGGATATTCCCTCTTCTTCAAGCTGTTGTGCCGCCGTCAAAGCTTCATATACTTCCAGACCGCAGGCTATGATCGTTACATCGGTTCCTTCACGAAGAACATTTGCCTTGCCGACAATAATCTCGGAACTTTCGTCGTATATCCGATGAAGGCATTTTCTCATAAGCCTCATGTAGTCTACACCATAGTGTTCCACTACTTGTGGTACGACCTTGCGTACCATTGTTGTGTCTGAAAATTCGATTACTCTGGCAGTCGGGATCGCGCGCATCAGCGCGATATCCTCAAACGACATATGGGTGCCGCCATTTGTCGTTGCAGTAACACCCGGGTCACCGCCGACTATTTTGACATTGAGACCCGCGTAAGCACACGATACGAATGCCTGGTCAAAAACACGTCTTGACGCAAAAACAGCAAAAGTATGGAAGAAAGGTATCATGCCTGCTGCCGAAAGTCCCGCAGACACGCCAACACCGTTGCTTTCCTGAATGCCTACATTGAATGACCTATCCGGAAATATCTTTACGAAATCTGTAATTCCCATTGAGCTGCAAAGATCGCTGTTAACAGTTACTATCCGGGAATTTTTATTTCCCTCCTGAATCAAGGTCTCAACGAATGCCTTGCGCATTTCAACTGTTTCTAAATCATGGTTCGATGCTATTCTCATTTTCTTGATTCACCTCCCGGGTATGCGCCTTGCTCATAGCGTTTTTCTATTACATCTATGGCTTCTTTTTCCATCTTCTCATCTACTGCCATGAAATGGCAGGTCACCGCATTCTCGGCAAAACAGATGCCCAGGCCTTTAAGTGTGTCAAGAACAATAACCGAAGGCTTGCCTTTTACTTTTTTTGCACGCTCGATTGCGGAGTATATTTCTTCTACATCATAGCCTTTGACAGTCTGCGCCTCAAAACCAAAAGCCTCAAATTTCCCGGCAATATCGATTGGATCGTTAACGTCCTCCAACTTTCCGTCGAGCTGCTTTTTATTCCAGTCAACAAATAATATAAGATTATCTATTTTATTATGTGATGCCGTTTGGGCGGCTTCCCATATCTGCCCCTCGTTTATCTCACCGTCTCCGACGATACAGTAAACATAGCTTTCTATACCGTTGATACGGTTTCCCAAAGCTATTCCGACTGCCGCAGACAGACCCTGGCCAAGCGATCCGGTTGTCATATCTATCCCGGGGGTCCTCTTCATGTCGCAGTGACTTGGCAGTCTTGTTCCGGGTTTATTTACCGTATCGAGCCAGTCCATCGGGAAATATCCCGTCAAAGCGAGCGCAGCATAAAGTCCCGGGCCAGCATGGCCTTTCGACAAAACAAGCCAGTCTCTGTGCTCCCAGTCGGGATCACTCGGACGAATATTCATTGCCCCGCCATATAAGACCGCAAGAACATCAGCTATAGAAACCGCTCCTCCGATATGTCCTGCTCCGGCCTTGCTTATGGCTTTAACGGTCTCGACCCGAATATCGGCGCTAAGTCTGCGCATATATTCAAAGTTAGGATTTTGCATTTTAAACCTCCTTAAATTGATTTCCAAATAATCATGCAGGTTTCAGTATATCAAATTTATTCCCAAAGTCCAATATGTCCAATCATTTTTATTAAGTATAGTTAAATTTCTTTTATTTTTATTGGCTTCATACATGATCATATGATGCTGGTATAATTTGAACACAGTGATATTTTAAAGTATAATAGAGAACGATGCCCGGGTAGTTATACGTCGCAAAGCATTATCGCTTGCAGGGAGGAATTTTCGTCAAAGCATGAAGGCTAATTTATCAAAAAGACTCAAGTTCTTTATTCTTATTCTTTCAGTATCTGCGGCAATGCTATCCGCATGTTCGGCTTTCCCTCAAAAGGAGACCGTCCCTTCCACAACCGAATCCTCTTTAGGATCCTCGACGCCAGTATCGGCAACCCCCGAAGCGACAACCTCTGCGCTACCCGATTTCACGCTTGATCCTGCCGGCAATGTGTATAAGATAAACGGAACGGATTATCTTTCGTACTATCCGACACTGGAGGAGTCCGACATAAAAAACAAGGCGCAGGAATTTGCATTCCAAGTCAATACGATCGTGAAGCGGCATCCAGACGTCAGGTTTTACGCTTATTATGTTACAAAGACCGAAGATCTGACATGGTTCAATGAAAGCGAAGGAATAAGCGTATTCGACTACTCCGCTTACATAGATTCCTTGCTGTCGGATAAAATAAAATACGATAAACTTGATATTGAAACTTTTGAAGATCTGCAAACTTATCTGTTTAAGACGGACCATCACTGGACTCCGATAGGAGGCCATCAGGGCTATCTGGATATTTGGGCAATGATGAGGGACGATTTTGGCTTATCTCCCGCCAAAGTCCCGGTTGCCACTGTCGATTTCGGGAAAAGCATTCAATGGTATGGCTCGAAATACAATAAGTCCGGCGGCGGGATAACTGTATCTCCGGACAGCTTCAAGATATATAAATACGATCTTGGAGCCTATAAATCATACATGGGCGGCAAGGAAAAAGATATCGGCCTGGAAGCGCAATATCACAGCGGCGTTTATTCAAGGGATATCAATTATCAGCACTATCGTTATTATTATGGAAACGAGGAAGGCCTGCTTAAATTTGAATTCCCGGGCAATACTTACAACTGTCTTATGATCGGCGATTCAAACAACAGGCCTGTTCGAAAACTTCTGGCATCGCATTTCAGCAACTTTTACTATATAGATAAGACTATACTTAACCAGTATGCAATAGATAAGTTTATTTTGGATAACGATATCGACGCAGTGGTTATTCTTGGCCAGCTGGACATGTACTATAACTGGAGATTTCAAAATATTCCCGTGAAATAATTTCGGGAACCGGAGATAAAGCATGAGAAGATACTTTCTGATTATAGGTATTATAACAGTAACACTGTTTTTCATGTGCATGTATTTCATCAACCCCCAGGTTGAATATTCGCCTCTTGAAAATAGAAACATGTCAATGTTTTCGACCATGAAAGGCGCTTCATTCTCCTCCGGCGACTTTCAGACAAATCTCGAAGAGGCTTTGAAGGACCAGATATTCTTGCGAGACAGTTTTATCATGTATTACAGCAATATCAAGGGCGAAAGCCGCAGATATTATAATCAGGCACTAAAGTTTTTTGAAAATGCGGGTACATTCATAAAAAATATTTTTTCATCAGATAACGGCAGTCAGATTCCTTCCGAAACAACATCAGTGCCGACAACTTTTGAGGCGCAGACGAGTACGTTTCCTTCAGATACATCAACATCCACGCCGACTTCTGTTGCCCCGACAACATCCGAAGCGCAGACGGGCACATTCCCTTCCGACACATCAACATCCACAACGACTTCTGTTGCCCCGACAACGGCAACTCCCACAACTACCGAAACAACAAAATTTTGGCTTGAACCCTCGGGAAACATATACAAGATAAATGGCACGGATCAACTCACCTACTACCCGTTTCTTGACAATTATGCGAAAAAAAGCAACTACATGATTTTTGCACGGCAGATAAGCTTGCTTGCGACCAGACATCCTGATGTAAA
>JAQVNH010000037.1 GCA_028703215.1 Eubacteriales bacterium | reverse complement strand
CAACGAAGAGATAGTCAAGGCTCCGCCTCAAGAAACTGACGAAAAATGCGAAAAATGCGGGAAACCTTTGGTCATACGCAAGAGCAGAAACGGCGAGTTTCTCGGCTGCTCCGGATTCCCGGAATGCAGATTCACCAAGCCGCTGAAGGAAGATATCAAAGAGCCTGTGATAACGGATGTGCTTTGCGAAAAATGCGGAAAGCCAATGGCTGAGAAGTATGGCAGGTATGGTAAATTTCTTGCCTGCACGGGATACCCCGAATGCAAGAATATCAAATCAATACGCGAAGATGCCGGGGTAAAATGCCCGAAATGCGGAGGAAAAGTGCTTGTGAGAAAAAGCCGCAAAGGTCAGAAATTCCTGATATGCGAAAACAACAAAGGCCGGAAGGAAGAAGGGCAGGAAAACACGGGCTGCAGTTTTATTTCGTGGGGCATCGCGACAAAGGAAACATGTCCCAAGTGCGGCAGTTTCATGGTTAAAAGCTTTTACGGGAAGACGGAAAAAGTTAAATGCAGCAGTGACAGCTGCGATTATGAAACAACAAGCAAGAAATAAGGAAAAATCACAGGAGTAATCAAATTATTATTGAGTATTGAATTGCTCAAATCCCTGTGTTAATATATTATGGCGGCAGGCCGAAGTGGTGGAACTGGCAGACGCACTGGACTCAAAATCCAGCGGGGTAACACCCATGCGGGTTCAATTCCCGCCTTCGGCACCATGGTTCCCGGGAAACCGGGGACCTTTTATTTTTATCAGAATATAGTATTCTAACAGACAATCGTATATAATACATTAATAATTTATAAGAAATGGCAGAGTAGGAAAGTATGCGTCAAGATCCGGCTGTACGGGAAGTTGACAGACGGAGGAAAAGCCCATAAAGGCTTGCGTCATATTCTCCGCATTCCGCTGCCACTGAAGGAATATTCTCTTCACGTGGCAAATTGCCATCAAAAACGTGGGGAGGATAAGATATGAAAAAGACGCAGGTATTCGTGTTTTCAGGTGTTTTGATAGCACTTGAAGTGATTCTCACAAGATTCCTTTCGATCCAGACCGAAATAGTCCGCTATGGTTTCGGATTCATACCGATATCTATGTCGGGAATGCTTTTCGGGCCTCTGACAGCTGGAATCACCGCAGTTCTGGCAGATATCATCGGAATGATAATAGCGCCACGCGGGGCTTATTTCCCGGGATTTACCATCAGTGCGTTTGTCACGGGTTTTATTTATGGAATCGTGCTGCATAAAAGAAATATCACGATTTTAAGAACCGGATTTGCCGTATTTCTTGTCACATTGATCTCAGATCTTATACTGACAACTATATGGATTTCGATGCTTACCGGAAATTCAGTTGCGGCAATTGCCGCCGCAAGGATAATAAAAAGCTTTATAATGCTACCTGTGAGTACCGCATTGATCTATATAGTATGGAATTCGGCAGGGAAGGCAATTCAAGGCAGGCTTATCGCATCTAATAATAAATAAACCCTTCCTCCTTACCGCAAGTCACTTGAAATATTGTGGGCATAAAAGTACAATTCATATGAGAGCAGCACATATGAAAGCGGAAATATCAACAAAATCGTGTTTGCGGTAAATTCTGCAACAAAATGTTGATATTTGAGTCCAATACCTTATAGCGACTGTGGAGTTGGGTTTTATGTCAGCGGCATATAAAAAAATCGTATTGTTTGTGATGTTTGTTCTTCTTGGTTTGATCGTGTCGATACAAGTCAAGGTCATTATCAATGAGCGCGAGAAAGTCTCTGCCAAAAACCTTGATTCAAACCAGCTTGTTGAGCAAATCGAAGAATTGCAGGCGCAAAATGAAATTCTTGAAGTCGAGATACAAAAAGCTCTTAAGGAAAGAGAAGAGCTCACCTTGTCCGTTATATCAGATCAGGCAAGCTATGAGCTGGAAACCAAATATAATCAGCTAAACACGGTCAAACTTCAAGCAGGACTTACCGGAGTTACCGGACCAGGCGTGATAATCAGGCTTGATGACGCAGCCGCATTACGGCAAATCACAAATGCGAGTATACTGATAATACATGATTCTGATATCATGGCGCTGCTGAACGATTTAAAAGCCGCCGGGGCTCAGGCGATATCCATCAACGGAGAGAGGATTGTCGCTATGAGCGAGCAGCTTTGCGCAGGACCAACTATAAGGATCAATAGGAACAGATATACGGTTCCTTTCGAAATAATAGCATTAGGTGATCCGGACCTGTTGAACAAAGCATTGCAAAGCAGCGAAAGACTGGCTTACATGACAAGAGACAGGATCGTCGTAAATATCAGAACTTCCAGAAGCATATATGTGCCGGGATTGAACACCGCAAACATAAAACTTGGAACTCTGATGTCAAATTTGGAGGTGCTTGACAGTGACATTAGATAAAACAAAAAGAAGTATCGCGCTGGCGCTTGTCTGTCTTTCTTTGGGAATAATACTCGCCTGGCAGTATAAAAGCATCAATAATTCGGAGACGGCTTCCGGTCTTGAGAACCTCAGAGAGGATCAGCTCAAGGATGAACTTATACAGCTGCAGGACGATTACGCGGATATGCTGGAAAGGTTCACTGAACTCAAAAACGAGAATGAGGAGATCAAAGAACAGGGCATGAACGAGAATGATATAAGAGACAGGCTGAACAAGGAGCTTGTTGAAGTAAAAACCTTTGCCGGGATGCTCGATGTCATGGGAGCAGGGCTTCGGATAAATATGAAAGAGGGAAGCACCTTCAGTATTCAGGACGATGATCTTCTGCAGCTTATTAATGAACTTCGGGCGGCAGACGCACAGGCTATTAGCATAAATGACGAAAGAATCGTTGCGATGACTGAGATCAGGTCGGTTTCAAGTCTTTATATCATGATAAACGGAAACAGATATACTTCTCCATATGAGATAAAAGCAATAGGAGACCCTCAAAAGATGGAGAATTCCCTGAATATGATAGGCGGGGTCATGGATGATTTTAAAGGACTGGATTTTCAGATATCGATAGAAAAGTCTGACAGTATAGTCATTGGGGGCGTAAAGGACGACGGTTCAGTTATAAAAACCGATCTGCTGATACCGGTGGATAAAGAGAAGTAGAAACCGGGAAGAAACACGAATTTGCAAAAAAGACTATGCGCATAAATAAACGGACAGGGGGAGAACGTTTGGGAGAAATCACAGAAAAGAATATCGAGATCGAAAGACTTGAGGATATAATAAATCTTTTCGGCAATCACGATGAAAATATCAGAATCATCGAGGATGGATTTGATGTAAAAATAAATTACAGGGGCAAAGAAATAAGGATAGCAGGAGAGAAGAAGAGCGTTGAAGGAGCTTTTACGGTTATCGGAAAATTATTGAACATATCAAAACAAGGTGAAAGTATAACTAAACAGAACACCTTTTATCTCACAAATCTCGCTAAAGAAAATTGTCTGGATGAAACTTCAAACTATTTGAATGATGTTATCTGCTACACGGCAAAGGGAAGAAAAATAAGAGCAAAAACAAGCGGACAGAAAGCTTACGTTAAAGAAATGAAGGAAAAGGACATAGTGTTTGCCATAGGTCCTGCGGGAACGGGAAAAACTTATCTGGCTGTCACTATGGCGGTGCTCGCTTTTAAAAACAAAGAGGTCAGCCGCATAATCCTTACCAGACCTGCGGTAGAGGCGGGAGAAAAGCTGGGCTTTTTACCGGGCGACATGCAAAACAAGGTAGATCCGTATCTAAGGCCTCTTTACGATGCCCTCTATGAGATCATGGGCGCTGATACTTATCAGAACCACCTTGAAAAGGGATCTATTGAGGTTGCCCCCCTGGCTTACATGAGGGGCCGGACACTCGACGATTCCTTTGTAATACTTGACGAAGCCCAAAACACGACTCCCGAGCAAATGAAAATGTTTCTCACCCGTATCGGTGTCGGCTCAAAAGCCGTAATAAACGGAGACATTACACAGATAGATCTTCCCGAGGAAAAAAAATCGGGGTTAAAAGAGGCTGTCAGGATACTTCGCGAGGTCGAAGGAATAGGGTTTGTGTATCTCACAGACAAAGATGTGGTCAGACATGAACTTGTACAAAGAATCATCAAGGCATATGAAAGCCGGGGGGATAAATAGGGGATTTTCAGAAATAAACGGGAGGCGGAGCATATGTCTGTCAGGATCAGCAATGATCAGTCTAAAATAAAAATAGACGCGAATTTGAAAAAAATCATCAAAAAAAGCGCTGAACTTTGCTTGAAACAGGAATCTTTCGATTACAAAACCGATATTAACATATTGATTACAGATGATCCAGGGATAAGGGAATTAAACAGAAAATTCAGAAACATAGATAAGGAAACAGACGTGCTTTCGTTTCCCATGTCCGAAATGAAAAATGGAAAAGCAAATCCTGCGCTGCTGGAAATAGATATGGAGAATGGCGCGGTTCAGCTTGGGGATATTGCGATATCGGCTGAGAAAGCTTCCTCCCAGGCATCGGAATACGGACATTCGCTGGAAAGAGAGATGGCTTTTCTCGCCACTCACGGTGTTTACCATCTTCTCGGTTTTGAACATGATAAAGATAGAAGCGCGATGTTCGAAAAACAGGAATCAGTACTGGGATCTATGGGAATCGCAAGGGAAAAGAACGGCAAATAAGCAAAAGGAACAGGAGAAAATATGAGTTTCAAATCCGGATTTATTTCCGCAACGGGAAGACCGAACGTAGGTAAATCAACTCTTATAAATAAACTGACCGGCAGAAATATTTCCATAATATCTGATAAGCCTCAGACAACCAGAAATGTAATAAAATCGATACTTACCGGCGAAGATCATCAGATGGTTTTTATGGATACTCCGGGGATACAAACACCAAGAAACAGACTCGGAGAATACATGAAAAATATTGCTCATGAAACATTGAATGATGTTGACATAATACTGTTCACAACAGATGCGGAGCAAACGAGACCCGGCGAAATCGATAAAAATATCATTAAAAACCTTAAAATGATCAAATCGCCGGTACTGCTGGTTATAAACAAAATCGACAAAATTGACAAAAAACAGCTGCTGCCTATCATAAAAAATTTCAGTGAGGCATATGATTTTGAAGGTGTTTTTCCGGTGTCCGCAAAAACCGGAGACGGATTGGAAGAACTGAAAAAAGAGATAATAAGGCTGCTTCCGGAGGGACCGAAATACTTCCCGGACGACATGATCACCGATCAGCCCGAAAGAGTTTTGGCTGCGGAGATCATCAGGGAAAAGCTCATAAACGTCCTGGAACAGGAAATACCGCATGGGATAGGCGTTGAGATAAATGTATTCAAGGAGCGCCCGAACGGCAAAATCACAGATATCAGCGCCACTGTATTTTGCGAAAAGAAGTCTCATAAGGGCATGGTTATAGGAAAAAACGGACAGCTGCTCAAGAAAATCGGGGAAAAGTCCAGAAAAGACATTGAGAAAATATTCGGGACTCAGATTTACCTTCAGCTCTGGGTAAAGGTAAAGGACGACTGGAGAAATGATGAGCAAATGTTAAAAAAACTTGGATTTGAAAGATAAAGGATGAATGCCATGCCGTTGATGAAAACCGGCGGAATCGTCATAAAAACAGTTAACACCGGTGAATCCGATAAAATAATAACGATATTATCAGGCGAGCATGGAAAGCTTCAAGCCTCTGCCAGAGCTTCCAGAAGACCCAAAAGCAGATTATTTGCCGGCACCCAGTTCTTATGCTACAGCGACTTTGTCCTTTATAAAGGCAGATCGCTTGCAACAATCAACAGCTGCGAGCCGACCGAAACCTTTTACGAAATCAGAAATGATATCGTCAGACTCACATATGCTTCTTATATGGTAGATCTGATATTAGACTCAATTCAGGAAGAACAGCCTTCGGAAAAAATACTGAAATTGTTTTTAAACACGCTTCACATACTTGCTAAAACTGACAAAACGCCCGAGCTGGTCTGCAGGATATTTGAACTGAGATTTCTGGCCGAACTGGGATTTGCGCCGGCGGCTGATTTTTGCGGGGTTTGCGGGAGAGATCTTGAAGGGGAATATAGTTTCAGTTTTAAAAACGAATGTGTTCTTTGCTCCGAATGCACAAGCTGTGAAAATGGCGATTCAAGGATATTGCCGGGGACGCTGAAAGCTCTTCGGCACATATTATACAGCAAGCCGGACAACTTGTTTCGATTTGAATTGGATCCAAAAGTGCTGAACGAACTCGGCAAAGTCTGTGACAGATTTCTGCGCGAGAAACTTGAAAAGGATTATAAAAAGCTTCAATTCCTGAAGACTTTGGAATAGAGTAATGAAAACTCTTTTGGAAAAGGGCATAAAAAAACACCTTTGGTGTCGAGAGTGGGACTTGAACCCACACGGTATTCACCATACGCCCCTCAAACGTATGCGTCTGCCAGTTCCGCCATCCCGACATGTCCAAATGTGCAAATACGATTATACTAATATACTGAAGGCGTGTCAATACAGAAGCTTTAAATATCTTTACGCCACTGAAGGTAGCGTTAAAATAAGCGCAGATGTATAATATAAACGCATGCAAAAGTGAAAAAATCAATGAGAAGTAAGATCACTTCAAAGAATAGTCAACGGAAAGGCATAAGGATATGGCTGGTTTGTTCGGAATGTTCAATTATCAGAAAGAGGGACCGGGGATAGATAAAGACGCGCCGCCGGAACCTCGAATCGTAGTATTCTTCAGGGTGATCGGAAGGAAATTCTGGAATCTGATCAGCATAAACCTGCTGTATTTTGTTTTCAATATTCCGGCTATTCCCGCAATGATGGCTGTTATGATGTTCGCTTTTCCGGCTGAGATTTCCGGGGATGCTCTTTTAGATATATTGATCAGGTTCGCGCTTGGGACATTTTTGCTGTGCGTCCCCGTTATTGCTGTCGGTCCGGCTCAATCGGGATTGACTTATATATTGCGGAATTATTCGAACGAGGAACACGCTTTTATATGGATGGATTTTAAAGATGCGGCGAAGAAAAATTTGAAACAGAGCCTGCTAATTTCCGCAATCGACTTTTTGATAGTGATCGCGCTGTGCATAGCGGTGAATTTTTATCTGCGTTTTCCGGATGGCGGAACGATCATGAAAATAATCGCGGGATTTGTTATCATGGCCTTTATCCTGTTTATGATGATGCACATCTACATATATCCGATGCTTGTGACATTTAACCTTAAACTGAAAGATATTTATAAAAACGCGCTGATATTCGCCGTAATGAAATTTATACCCAATCTCGGAATTCTTGCTGTGTGCTTTTTACTGTCCGCAGCAGTATTCTTTTTAAACACCGTTGCAGGGTTCGTTTTTTATATTTTGATTGCCGGAAGCATTACGGGACTCATAATGAATTTTTACTCAAATCCGGTATTGGTCAAATATTTATCCTCAGAAGAGGATAAAAAAGAACCGGCATCGGATATTTGAGTTGAAATGATCCCAGCCGATTCTTTTATAATTATTTCATGACGATATTCAAATCATTGATGAACATCATTTTATTACTAAAGCATAAGGATACAATGCTCATTTCAGCATATCATCCATCCCGTAAAGCCCGGGCGGCTTTCCATAAATAAAAACCGAAGCTTTTAGCGCGCCTGCCGCAAATATGCTTTTTGATACTGCGGTATGGCTTATTTCTATTATCTCATCATTTCCGGCGAAAAGAACCGAATGCTCGCCGGCAATAGTGCCTCCTCTTATTGAATGTATCCCGATCTCGCATTTTTCACGTCTTTTTTTATCTGAGTGTCTGTCATATATGTATTTCTTGCTGTTTCCAAACACATCATTTATGGAATCTGCAATATAAAGCGCAGTCCCGCTGGGGGCGTCCAGCTTTTTATTATGATGCTTCTCGATGATCTCCATATCAAAATCATCTCCGAGTACTTTTGCAGAATTTTTGACAAGATCGATCAGCAGATTTATGCCTATCGACATGTTGGGTGAGAAAAATACGGGGATCTTTTCCGAT
>JAQVNH010000036.1 GCA_028703215.1 Eubacteriales bacterium | reverse complement strand
AATTCCGGTCAACAATTGCCTGACAACAATAACAAGGAGGAGTCGTTTTATGCTCGCAGAAGAAAATATTCTGAAACGGTATCCCGGCAACCCGATTATAACTCCGAAAGATTTTCCCGGCTCAAAGGCCGTGTTCAATCCGGGACAAACAATGTTCAACGGCAAAACTCTGCTGCTTGTATCGGTTTTGCATAACAAGCCTTACTGCTATAAAGGCGTGCGGCAGATGACGACAACTCATGTCGCAGTGAGCGATGACGGAATACACTTTGACATCAATACCGAAGAACCTTTTATTTATAAAAACGAGAATGAACCGTATAAGACCGCCGGCGATCAGGCTATTGACCTGCGCGTAACAAAGATCGGCGACACATATTATATAATCCACCCCGGCTGCGGCTCGTGGGGAACATTCGGGATTTTGGGGAAAACCACGGATTTTAAAAAGCATGAGTATGTGAATATAATTTCGCTTCCGGATAACCGCCTTCCCTGCCTGTTTCCCGAAAAGATCAACGGGCTCTACGCGCGTATCGACAGGCCGTACAGAGTCGCGCCGAATCAGCTTCATTATATGGGAAATATCTGGGTCTCATATTCGCCGGACTTGATTTATTGGGGAAATCACCGCCCGCTTTTGAAACCCGGTTACTCTCATTGGTGCGGAACAAAAATCGGACCCACGCCTCCCATCAAAACCAAAGAGGGGTGGCTCGTATTGATCCATGGAGTGGAAGAAAACAGCTCCGGACATCGTTACAGCATAGGCGCAATTCTCCTGGATCTTGAAAATCCCGAGATTATCCGCGGAAAAACCTACAGTACAATACTGGAACCCTATGAACCATACGAATTCAACGGAATCGTCCCGAATGTAGTGTTCATTTGCGGCGCGATTGCCGATGAGACAAAGGATGAGATCCGGGTCTATTACGGCTGCGCAGATACTTATATCGGCCTGGCGACCGGCAGACTCAGCGAATTGGTTGATGCTTGCCTGAAGGGACAGTAGTATTTGATAATTGCCCGAATACACATGATTTTATTCGGAGAAAAAATACATGCATTCAATTAAAGAAAAGACATAGCCGCATACCTGCTGCGGCTGTGTCTTTTACATGTTTTGCGTTTCGTTTGGATCTCAGTTTGCCGTTCCAAGCTGTGATTGCTGCCGAACTTGTTCCCATCCCAAAGTTGATTCTACTCAGTGATAAGCTCATCTATTGGTTTCCCGGGAGGTACTATCGGAAATACCTTCTCATCCTTGTCGATCACAAAATCAATAAGCACAGGCCTGTCGACCGACGAGAAAGCCTTTTTCAGAGCCGGATCCACTTCTTCGGGTTTTGTGACTCTTATCCCAATAGCTCCAAAGGCTTCAGCAAGCTTTACAAAATCAGTTTCCCTGTCAATGTCCGTGCAGGAATAACGGCACTCGTAAAAATGTGTCTGCCACTGGCGCACCATTCCCAGCACGCTGTTGTTCAAAATCGCTATGACTAAAGGCAGCTTGTATTCCACAGCTGTTGCCATTTCGTTGCAGTTCATTCTGAAGCTGCCGTCGCCTGCAATGTCTATGACCTGTTTGTCCGGCCTTCCGACTGAAGCGCCTATCGCCGCTCCGAGCCCGTACCCCATTGTACCAAGCCCTCCCGAAGACAAAAACTGTCTTGGGTGGGTGTACTTATAGAATTGAGCTGCCCAGAGCTGGTTTTGCCCGACCTCAGTCGTTATAATGGCATCCCCGCGAGTTAACTCGTATATCCTTTCAACAATATACTGAGGCCTGAGAACATCATCGCAGCAGTATTTCAGCGGATATTGGCCCAACCATTCGCGCACCTCGCGGTTCCAATCGGACGAGCTTTTTGCTTCAATCTGCGCTATGATCTGTTTTAATATTTTTTTGATGTCGCCGACCAGCGGAAAATCGACATTGATGTTCTTGTTGATCTCGGCAGGATCTACGTCTATATGCATTATCCTGGCTTTAGGCGCAAATTTTTTCACATCGCTGATGACTCTGTCGCTGAATCTTGCCCCTACCGCAATGAAAAGGTCGCAGTATTTGACCGCAAAATTTGAAGTTTTAGTGCCATGCATCCCCATCAGACCGATCGAAAGCTCATGCGTGCCCGGAAAAGAGCCAAGTCCCATAAGTGTTGTCGATACGGGAATCCTGGCTTTTTCAGCCAGCTCCAGCAATTCCCCGTCAGCTCCTGAGATTGAAACTCCTCCTCCCGAAAGGATTATAGGTTTTTTCGCGCCGTTGATGACGTCGGCAGCCTTTCTGATGGCGCACTCCTCGACGCCTATTCTTTGTTCTTCGGGTTTTTCTGCAGGCTTGAATTCATATTCGGCGACGGCTGCAGTAACGTCCTTGCAGATGTCGATCAGCACCGGTCCCGGTCTGCCCTGCCTTGCTATCCTGAAAGCGTTTCTTACAGTTTCGGCAAGCTTGTTCACGTCTTTTACTATATAGCTGTGTTTAGTTATGGGTATCGTGATACCTGTTATGTCGACTTCCTGAAACGAGTCTTTCCCGAGAAGCTCCGTCGCCACCTGTCCGGTTATAGCGACTATGGGTATCGAATCCATGTATGCCGTCGCGATCCCCGTTACGAGATTAGTCGCTCCGGGTCCTGATGTGGCGATAACGACCCCGACCTTACCGGTAGCTCTGGCATAACCGTCTGCCGCGTGGCACGCTCCCTGCTCGTGCGAAGTCAGATAGTGTTTTATACTGTCGCACGATTTATAGATGGCGTCATAAATGTTCAGCACAGCGCCTCCGGGAAATCCGAACACAGTGTCAGTACCTTGTTCTTTTAAGCATTCGATCAATATTTCCGCGCCTTTGAGTTTCATATTTTCCTCCGTCCCGATCCCGATTTCATTTTTTCAGCTTATTCCAGGACTGCTCCTCTGTTTGCCGATGTGACCATTCTGGAATATCTGCCCAGATATCCAGATGTTATCCTGGGTTTTGGGGCTTTCCACAGGGCAAGTCTTTTGCTGATCTCAGAATCCGAAATCAATGCGTTTAATTTTCCTTCAGGTATGTCTATCTCGATGATGTCGCCTTCCCGGACGACCGCCAAAGGCCCGCCTTCCATTGCCTCGGGTGAAATATGCCCTATCGAAGCGCCTCTTGACGCGCCGGAAAATCTTCCGTCAGTCAACAGGGCAACATCTTTGTCCAGACCCATACCGGCGATCGCTGATGTCGGACCAAGCATCTCGCGCATGCCCGGACCGCCCTTTGGTCCCTCATACCTTATTATGATAACGTCGCCCTTTGATATTTTTGCCTCGTAGATAGCTTTTATCGCGTCATCTTCGCTGTCAAATACCCTCGCAGGACCTTTATGCCGGAGCATTTTCTCATCTACGGCAGAACGTTTCACTACAGATCCGTCAGGAGCAATATTGCCTTTCAATACCGCAAGCCCTCCTGTCGTGCTGTAAGGGTCAGAGAGGCTTCTTATCACGCTGTGATCCTTTATTGACGCATTGAGGATATTCTCCCGGACTGTTTTTGCGGTGCATGTCATCAGGCTTTCATCAATCAGACCGCCCTTTGCAAGCTCATTCATAAGCGCCTGCACTCCTCCGGCGTTATACAGGTCCTGTACGTGATGAGTTCCCGCAGGTGCAAGTCTGCAAAGATTTGGGACCCTTCCGCTGATCTCATTTATTATTTCGAGATCCATTTTAATATTCAGTTCATTTGCTATTGCGGGCAAATGCAAGGCTGAGTTTGTTGAACAGCCAAGTGCCATGTCAACAGCCAGCGCATTGTCAAAAGCCTCCTGAACCATTATATCTGAAGGCTTGATACCCTTTTCGACAAGCTCCATGATTTTAAGACCGGCTTTCTTAGCCAGTCTTATCCTCTCAGCATAAACCGCGGGAATCGTTCCGTTTCCGGGGAGCCCCATTCCGAGCGCTTCTGTCAGACAGTTCATTGAATTTGCCGTAAACATGCCCGAACACGATCCGCACCCGGGGCATGAATGATCTTCATATTCACATACTTCATCTTCAGTCATTTTCCCGGCTTTATACGAGCCCACCGCCTCGAACACGCTGTTCAAATCAAGATATTTGCCTTCTCTTTTGAGTGAGAGCATCGGACCGCCGCTGATAAATATTGACGGTATGTTTATCCTTGCCGCAGCCATAAGCATTCCCGGCACTATCTTGTCGCAGTTTGGAATAAAGACCATCCCGTCAAAGCTGTTTGCGATCCCCATTGACTCGCAGCAATCAGCGATAAGTTCTCTTGTCGGCAGCGAGTATTTCATTCCTGTGTGGCCCATTGCTATACCATCGCATACTCCGATAGTACTGAATTCCACAGGTGTGCCTCCAGCCATTCTTATCCCGGCTTTTACCGCTTCCGCGATTTTATCCAGATTGATATGCCCCGGGATGATCTCGCTTTTTGAGTTTGCAACGCCGATGAGCGGTCTTGCGATCTCTTCGTCCGTATATCCCATAGCCTTAAACAGCGATCTGTGAGGCGCTCTCTCTATGCCTTTTTTTACTATATCGCTTTTCATGATTATCACAGCCCTTCTTAAGAAATACTTTTCAGGTCGTGTTTTTGCAGATGTTATTAAAATACAAGCAGCTGTTATGCTGCTTGTAACGCAGTATTATACTATATTGATCATAACCATGTCCAGTATTTGCGCCAAATATGTATGAAATCCTCAGGATGAGGGCAATATGAGCTTTACTATAAAATTATGCTCATATAAATATCTTGCAATGATCGAGCTGTCGATCGCATCGTGGATCCCTTTGAACTGAGGGGACGACATGAATAACATAAGAACAGTAAACAGCACGAAAACTATAAGCAAACCCTGAACCGCTCCGAGCAGGAAGCCGCCAAACTTGTCTAGCTGCTTAAGAACCGGCAATTTCAAGATTCTTTCCACTATCGCATAAATAATCATTAACACGAGCCTGGCGACTATGAACAAGATAATCACACTTGCTATGTTTGCTATCAACTCTGCCAGACTGGCGCCGATCTGTTCGACTCCGCTTACCCCTTGCAAAAGATCTTTCAAAAAGTCCGGGACAGGCAGGCCGGCAATGGCTTCCTGCATTGACTGTGTGGTGTTTTCGATCCCCTGCAAGGCAGGGTTATTTACAATGCCATCCTTCAGCCTGATATAAAATGAAGTTCCCTGCAAAAGAGCTGATACCTTGGGATAAAATTTGATCGCTATCCATCCCGAAACAATGAATGCGCCGATCTTATATACTGTTTTAAAAAATCCCTTGGACATACCGATGAACCCGAAAACCGCAATAATTGCCACTACTGCGATATCAGCAAGCCACTTCAATCGACCACCCCCAGTTTAAAAATATGGATACTTTCCCTGGTTATTACCGCTGCTTCAATGCGGTTTAAAAATCGCAGATCGAGAATGTCCGCAGTCGGAGAATATTTCCCCAGGCTTTTGCATTCGGGATCCATAAAGATTATTTCCCTGCCAGTATTTACTGCTATTATATCATCATATTGCCTGATGTTGACAATTTCATTTATCGGATCGCTTATAGCGTGCCTGCCATTTTTATCCCAAACCTCGATGAATATTTTTTTACTTCCCTGCACGCTGACTGCGGCAACAAAATATTCTCTGTTCAGTGTGACCGAGCTATGCACCCTTTTGTATTTGAAATTCCAACTAGTGCTGCCGTCCCTGTTCAGCAGGACAAGATGTTCCTCATCAGCTGCGGCGATCCTTCCATCCGCCATAAATCCCACGTAAGGGAAAAACGATTGCTCCTGTGCCGCTATGCCCGCTTTGAATGAACCGTAAATGTCTGTTATCTCAAGTGACGAGAATGCCCTGGCTCCTGAAATGTCGACCGTATTTATGAGAACTTCCCTGTTGTCCGATGATATCTGCGCATCAAGCACAAACCTTTCTGCATAGGTCTTTGTAAATATCACGCCGCCTTCAGGGTCATATACCGTTATTGCGCCCTTGCATCCTCCGGCTTCATGAACTGCGGCAGTATAGCCGTCTTTGTTTATTGAAATATTCAGTATGGCTTCGTCGGTTTCAATTTCCCACCTTTTATTTTTTCCTTTTATGACAAGAAGCTTTTTGCCGTTTATGTCCGCAAAAGCAGTATACGAATCAGCCGAAGCTGCATAAGGATTGGTGGCGGGAAAAGGAAATCCCCAGATTTTTTTGCCTGCATTGTCAAGTCCGACTACTGAATTATCCAGATATTTGATTATAGTGTCACGGCTTGTCCCGAGAATCATCTCGTTTTTTATGTCATATCCTATCTCTGCCGTCACTCCCTGGATGCTTTCGTCACTTTTCGCAAATATACTTTCAATCATTTGGTCCAAAGACAATTCAGTATAATCTATGCCTCGGTAATTCATATAAACAAGGACAGCAAGTGCGATAACAACCGTTATGAGCACAAAAAAACTTGTAACGCGAAAAGCAGTATTCCTCTCTTGTCTCTTGCCGGGCCCGCCCTTGTCTTTTGCAGTCAATGAATTTTCACCCCATTGTTCTTTACCAAAATAATAACACAAACCCCCTCTTTATTCATTATTATATGAGGTCGTATAAAAAAATCCCCCGCACATGGATCAAATTGGCGCGAGGGCTGATTCTGAAGCTTAAGGATCACACGGTTGTTTCGGCAGGCTTTTGATAGCTGTCAATGAAATCCATGAGCATACGGTACATCGCCCGAACCCCGTATGATGATTCGTCCATGTCGAGGTCGCTTTTTTCAAAAAGCAGTCCGCTGTAAATTCCATTCTTCAAAACATAGTAATAAGTGCTGTCCCTGGAAACAAATTCAAGTTTCATGACTTCAGAGTTTTCCTTCAGGGTGTATGAAACAGCCATTTCGGGGTCTCCCGCCGGCTCCTCGCCGGGAGCCACGTCAGAGATGCGGAGGCTTATAAGCGCTTCGTAATAGCTGCGGAATCTCTGTTTGTTGTTCTCATCAGCCATCGATACATCTTTTCCGTTTATATAAAATCTGTCTTCCGAGCTGTCTTCATGTCCGGTTTCCATTGCGATATCAAGCGTATAGCCATCCATTACAACCATCATTCCGCTGACATCGTCAATATTTTTGATGTACAAAAACGGATATAATATTTCTTTCAAAGGCTTGTCGAGGAACCCCAGACCGCTGAGCGGAACTTTTATCACTTCCACTCTTTCGCTGTATTGCGCATAAATATCCGCGCCGTCTTCCTTTCCAAGAGTCAGCGACACCTTTCCTGTTTTTTCCGTTTCAAACTCCAGTATATGCTTGGGGTCGTCCAGTCCGTATTCCTCAAGGGAATCCGGGTTTTCATCGACATGCTCTGCGATATAGAGCTGTTCCAGAGAAGCGGTTATTTCAGCCATTACTTCGCTTTCGGCTTCAGCCTCGACCGGAAACCCTATATCCCATCCGCCCCCCGCATCTTTTGTCGCCTCATAAGAAAGTCCGTCCTGTTTATAAAGAGCAAAATAGAAAATATCTTCAGCAGATATATCATAAATATGTGTAGTCCTTATGTAATTTTTTTCAAAGACCAGGATATCGGAGCTGTATTTCCCCATTGTGCAAACCTTGGCGCTGTCTTTCATTTTTACATACCTTGCGCCGCCGGTCGATGTAATATCTCCGACTTCGATCGTATATTCGCCGCCATCGCCGGTTTTGAGAGTTACCGAAACCGGCTGGTCAAAGCCATATTTGGCAAGGTCCGCTGCTTCCTCTTCCACTACTCTCTCGGCAGTTATTGAATAAGCGTTGTAAACTATATTTTTGAGTTTTGCGGGATCGAAGTCGAGGTTTTCGGGATAAGTCAATATCCATTCTTCTGATGTCCGGTTCGTTTCGTTTGTCTCTGAAATATCTTCCCTGCTGCGTTCGATAACATAGGTCTGATCCTTGTTTACGACAGTGACTTTTTCAACGTCTTCTACCTCAAGCTTTATGACATACTCCGGTGCGGCAGTGCTTTCGCCGGCGGGCTTGTTGAAATGCCCGATCAGAAAATATGAGGCGGCAAGCACCGCTAGTATCGAAACAAGTATAATGACAAATTTCGAGGACTTCATAAATGGCGCCTCCTAAGGTAAACAAACACTCCCGCTCCGAAAACCAGAAGCGGCAGGGCGACGGCCAGAAGGAGGCTAGTCACTTTTTGCATCTGTGCGGTGACAGTTATAGAGCCC
>JAQVNH010000035.1 GCA_028703215.1 Eubacteriales bacterium | reverse complement strand
TCCCTGAGCTTCACCGGATATGAAGGATCGTTGTAACCAACTAAGTCTATATTAAAGATGCTTAACTCTTTCAGGATCTCTTCACTTCGTCTTCTGGCATCATCATTCAAAATCTGGCCGTAGATCGTTGCATTTATAAACGGAACCTTGGTGAGTTCTTTGGCATTGGCTCTCCAGATACTTTCCGGCGTACCGAAGTATTGCAGAAGCAAATGCTTTATATGGGTACTTATTTTATGTAAAGCACTTAACCAAACCCAATATTTACTATCATCAGCCAACTTATCATTCATATTTGATCTTTCCGAAAATAGATTCAATATATAATTATGTAATAATGTTATGCCATTATATCTGCTTATCCTTTGTTCCGCCTTCGATTTATACGATTATTATTCCATAAATATACATTTATGTTATTATTATACTTCCATTCTCTAATGATTTCAATATAAAAAAACAGGCGAATTTTGATTCGCCCGTTTCTCTAATCACCTGTTTTATTCTCGCATATTTATTTTATTAGTTTGTCGGAATATTTTCCGCGGCATGCCTAAGAGCTTTTACAACCGGAAGTTCCTCGCCCGAAAGAAATCTTATCAGTGCGCCTCCCCCTGTGCATACGTATGATATTTTATCTGTCTTTTTATATTTGGCAGTAGCTGTTATACTGTCTCCGCCGCCGATCACAGTAAAGGCATCTGTTTCTCCAAGGGCGTCCCAAACGTTTTTGGTCCCGTATTCTGTCTCCGATTTTTCAAATACTCCCATCGGACCGTTCACAAATACCGTCCCGGAATTAAGGATCATATCGCGGTATTTTTCTGTGGTTTCTTTCCCGATGTCCGTGATGCACGCATCTTGCGGTATGCTCTCCAATGGCGCCTCATGGCGTTTTTCGTTTATCACGAAAGCCGCATCTGTTGGCAGCAGTATCTTGTCGGAAAATTCGGAATAAATTTTACGAGCCTTCTCAATAGTGTCGCCGAAGTTTGATTTATATATGAAATCCATACTTCCACTGCCTATCTCCTCGCCTTTTGCCGCAAGCAATATATTGGCTACAAGCCCTCCTGTCAGCACGCGATCGGCTGTCCCGGAACGCAGCACGGTATCCATCATTGAAAACGCGTCTGCTATCTTTGCTCCGCCTAACACAAAAGTGCATGGACGTTTGGGTTCTTCCATCAAATTCGAGATCACACAGTATTCTTTTTCGAACAGTCTTCCCATTGCCGATGGAAGGAGCTGCTCAAATCCGCATAACGACGGCTGATCCCTGTGAGCTGCAGCAAAAGCATCGCATATATAGAGTTCGGCAAGAGGAGCCAGCTTTTCTACCAGCTGCGTTTTTGCCTGCCGTTTGTGGTCCAGATGAAGATTGAGTTCGAACAAAGTCTGTTCCTCTGAGCAGAATCTGACGTTATCAAGCAAAAGAATCTCTCCGGCTTTAAGTTCTGTTATCATTTTTCGAGCTGCAGGTCCGCAGACATCATCAATAAATTTCACTTCTTTGCCCAGAAGCTCAGAGAGCACTTCGGCATGAGGAGCCGTGGTGTAAAAATTCTTGTACTCTATATCGCTTCCCTGATGAGCCAGCAAAACCAGCTTTGCTCCATTATCCGAAAGTTCTTTAAGTGTCGGGACACATGCTGTTATCCTCGTTATATCCTTTAATTTCCCGGTATTTCTGTCAACAGGCTCATTGATGTCTACCCGGCACAAGACGGTTTTGTTTTTGACGTTAAATTCATCAAGTGTATGAATTCCAAAGCGCATTTTTTGATTCCTCCGTTTATCAAATATGAAATTCCTTGAAGTATTTTGCAGTAATTTACTCCAAAAAATATTTTACAGCATTTATATTATAGCATATGGGCGACTCCTTCTGCCATCCTTAATATCCGATGCCGGCGCTGTTTTTTTGCAGTCTTGCTCCAATCCTGCTTCCCTGAGATACGTGGCTCTAAATATCATGCCGCATCCTCATGTCCATGCTTCTGTATTGTATCGCTTCCGCCAGATGATCGAGTTTTATATCGTCGCTGCGATCCATGTCGGCAACTGTTCTTGCGACTTTTAATATCCTGTCATGTCCGCGGGCGCTTAAACCAAGAGTATCATATGCTTTTTTCAGCATCATGCCCGATTTTCTGTCAAGCGAGCAATATCTGCCCATAATTGATGGCATAAGCTGCGAATTTGTATAAATTCCATGTCCCTGATATCTGTCAATTTGAATATTTCTCGTCCTTTCGACCCTTTTTCTGATCTCTTCAGAACACTCTCCGGGTTCTGAATTTTCCAGATCCTTAAATTTTATCCTGCTGACATCGATATGAATATCCATTCTGTCCAGAAGCGGTCCCGATAATTTGCTCAGATAGCGCTTGATTTGATTTTCGCTGCATCTGCATTCTTTTTCTTCATCCAGAAGATATCCGCAGCTGCATGGATTGGAAGCGCAAATGAGCATAAATTTCGCAGGGAGGGTAATCGAGGCGTTGACCCTTGATATAGTGACTTTGCTATCTTCTAACGGCTGTCTTAATACCTCAAGAACTGATTGCCCGAATTCCTGTATCTCATCCAGAAACAACACGCCGCAATGAGCAAGACTTATTTCTCCCGGTCTCGGAGCATGGCCTCCGCCTACAAGACTTATATTGCTGATCGTGTAATGCGGCGCTCTAAAGGGCCTGTTTGTTATTAATCCCAAATCTTTCGGAAGCAGTCCCGCCGTGCTGTATATTTTTGTCACTTCAACTGCTTCCTCAAAGCCCATGACGGGAAGGATCGTTGGTATCCTTTTTGCTATCATTGTCTTCCCGCACCCCGGCGAGCCTATCATCAGGCAGTTATGTCCTCCCGAGGCGGCGACTTCGATAGCCCTCTTGACATTCCGCTGTCCTTTGACATCTGCAAAATCAATTTTATATGAAGCCCCTCTTTTAAATAATGCTTCGATATCGCTTCGACGCGCCTTTAACAGGCAGTTTCCGTTCAAATGATTCACAGCCTGCATTATATCGCTTGCCGCAAATATATTTATACCGCTCACGACAGCAGCCTCATCGGCATTTTCCTCTGCAACAAACATATTATCCAGTCCACGCTGCTTTGCGCATACTGCCATTGAAAGGATCCCGCTGACAGGTTTTAATTTTCCCTCCAGCGATACTTCTGCCGCAAACATCGATTTCTTCAAGCTGTTTGGATCAACATGCCCCATAGCGGACAAAATCCCCACTGTCAGCGGAAGGTCAAAGGATGAGCCCTCTTTTTTCATATCAGCAGGCGCAAGATTTATCGTCATTCTTTTGCTTGGGAACTTGAATCCCGAATTCTTGATTGCAGACCTGACACGCTCTCTGGATTCTTTTATCGCAGTACCGCCCAGACCGACAATATCGAATCCCGGCAATCCGTTGCTTATATCGATTTCCACCTCGACCATGTACCCTTCTATTCCTATTACCATGCAGCTGTACACGATCGAAATCAATCAAATGCCTCCCTTTGGCGGTTATTCGAATATGCGGTTTATTTTTTGTAATATATTAACAATATATATAAATATATCCTAATTATTTACATTATATATGATCGCATCTTTTTTTCAAGCATTTTTCTTCAAATCATTTTAACGATCAATATAAAATAATAATTTCATGAAATTATTGATTGCCTCCGCTCCCGATTGAACCGGCATCAAAAATACGCTATTATTAAAAAGAGTTGGACTTTCTCCATTCGATAACATTCCGAAAGAAGGCATCTGATGAAGGATAAAGAATATAAAGATCTCGCGTTGAAGCTTGGAGCTGATCATGCAGTCGTATTTGAAATAAAGGATATCGAATTCGACTCAAGAACGATAATTAAATGCATGTACGGATGCGATTCCTGGGGAAAAGGCCATACATGCCCTTCCAGGCCCGGCTCACTTATGCCCTGGGAGTACAAAGAGGTATTTTCCAAATATAAATGGGGACTGATAATCCATTCGGCAAGCAAGAAGATCTCACAGGAAGTGTCGTTTCAGATCGAAAGGCAGGCTTTCCTCGATGGATATTATTTTGCTTTTTCCCTGAGTGACTGCGCGATCTGCGGCGAATGCGCCGGTTTTGAAGGAAAGGAATGCATAAATCCGAAAAAAGCCCGGCCAGCATTCCATAGTGTCGGGATCGATGTTTTTAAAACAGTTCGCAAATTTGATCTTCCCATATCCACCCTCAGTAATGAAAATGAGCCGCAAAATTGGTATTCCGCGGTTTTTATCGAATAAAAGCACTCAGAAGCTGTCAATTATCAAATTAAAATAGTCAGGTTCTCAAATAGTACTTGATATTGCTATAACTGTTGTGGTAAAATGCCTTGTGTTTGATTTAAGAGTAATCACCTTAAAGGAGGTGCAGTTGAATTGGCTAAATGCTTTGTTTGCAACAAGGGAACAACTTTCGGCAATCTGGTAAGCCATTCTATCAGAAGAGTAGGCAGGACATGGAAACCAAACCTTAGAAGGGTAAAAATAGATGATAACGGAACTTCAAAAACCGTGTATGTTTGCTCAAGATGCCTTCGTTCGAATAAAATAAAAAGAGCGATTTAATTTTCGCCCAGTCTTGGCCTTATCTTCAAAAAAGCGCTCATTGAGCGTTTTTTTATTTATTTCAGTCATATATCATTGCAGCATTTGATTTGTTTAGGTTTTGCTGTTTATTGCATTTTCAGATCCGAATACGCAAAGCTTCCTCAACTCGCAAATCTCACATTTCGGTTTTCTGGCATTGCAAATCGATCTTCCGTGCAAAATCAGCTGATGACAAAATTTATTCCATTTTTCTTTTGGCAGAAGTTCCATCAGTTCAAATTCTATTTTTTCGGGGTCCGCTTTATCAGTGAGCCCTAACCTGTTTGACAATCTTATCACATGCGTGTCGACCACAATTCCGGGTATATCGAACAATTCCCCAAGCACCACATTCGCTGTTTTTCTGCCGACACCGGGAAGCTTAAGCATGTCTTCGAGATTTCCCGGGAGCTCTCCCCTGTATTTTTCGCATATCATCCTGCAGCAGCTTATTATATTCTTTGTTTTATTGCGAAAAAAACCTGTAGATCTTATTTCCTCGCTGAAAACCTCGGGGTCGGCTTCCGCAAAATCCTTTGCGGTTTTGTATTTTTTGAAAAGAGATTCTGTGACTTTGTTTACCCGCTCATCAGTGCATTGCGCGGACAACTGCACAGCAACCAGGAGTTGGATTCCGTTTTTATGTTTAAGCGAGCAGCAGGCATCCGGATATATCCTGTCCAATATCGCGGATATTTTTACCGCCCTGTTGGCTTTGCTTATGCTTTGTGAAACCAATATATGCGACCCCCCATAACTATATGTCTTTTACAAGAGCCGTTTCATAAAGACCGATATATTTTTCAGCGGATCTGCCCCAAGAGAAATCACAAGCCATAGCCAGTTTGACTAATCTTGTCCATTCATTCCTGTTTGAGTAAACTGCCAAAGCCCTTTTTAAAGCGTCTTCAAAGCTGTCGGAATTGAAATCCGCAAAGGTGAATCCGTTGCCTTTTTTATGCTTGCTGTAATCTGTCACTGTTTCGGCAAGTCCGCCAGTTTCTCTTACCACAGGTATCGTGCCGTACCGGAGACTGATTATTTGTCCGAGCCCGCATGGTTCGAAGCGTGAAGGCATAAGGAAAATATCGCTCCCCGCATATACCCTTTTAGCAAGCTGAGCATCGAACCCGATATGTATCCCGACTTTTTCGGGCAGCTCTTTTTTTAGCTTTTTGAACGCTCCCTCATAATAGTGCTCGCCGACTCCGAGAAGCACAAACTGAATTTCCCCCGCCAAAAACTCTCTTATCCTTTCCAAAACCAGATCGAGGCCTTTTTGTCCGGACAGCCTCGAAACGATCCCAATGACAGGCACATCAGCGATCGGCAGTCCCAGTTCCTTCTGCAAAGCGTGTTTATTATCCTTTTTCGCTTCTATGCTTCCCGCATCGAAGTTCTTTATTAAATCCGTATCCTTTTGGGGATTGTATTCTTCATAACTGATGCCGTTAATAATTCCTGAAAGGTCTTTGACACGCTTTTTCAAAATCCCTTCCATTCCCTCTCCATATTCCGGAGTCTGTATTTCAAGCGCGTAATTCCTGCTAACCGTGTTGATTTTGTCGGCATAAGCGATGCCGCATTTCATAAAACTGAACGCGCCGTAAAACTCAGATTTTTCTGATGTGAACAGTTCCCGGCTCAAATCAAATAAATCAAACATCCCGCCGTGAAAATTACCCTGATATTGCAGGTTGTGTATCGTAAAAACAGCGGCCGTGTCTTTAAAAAACATGCTTTGCGCGTACTTTTCTTTCAAAAGCATACATACGGGTCCTGTATGCCAGTCATTGCAGTGTATGATGTCAGGTTTGAATCCTATTTCAGGAAGCATTTTCAAGACCGCCTCGCAGAAGAAGGCAAAACGCTCTCCGTCATCATTAAAGCAATATATCCCGTCGCGGTCAAAGTAATTGTAATTGCAGATGAAATAAACCGGGATCGAGCCGGGAAGATCCTTCTCCTTAAAATTCATCGACCCTTCCCTGACAATACATGTTTCCGATTTTCCTCCGAGGATAACCGGAAAATCAGCTCTGTACTCCATATCCGTCTCGATCTGTTTGTAACCGGGCATAACCGCCCTGACATCATTTCCGTATGAAGCAATAAATCCGGGCAATGACGCTGCGACTTCAGCAAGACCGCCCGTTCTTGCAAAGGGAGAAATTTCTGCAGATACATATAAAACCTTAAGTTTTCTGTTGGATGACATTCTTTCCTCCGTTGTATTTTTGACTATCACAAAGGTATCATATACTTGCTTTGTTTACAATAATAAAAAGGGCGAAGATTGATCGCCCTTTTTATTGACCGGTATCCCGTTTACCTGAATGCATTTTCCCGGATCATTCCCTTTTCTCTCCCAGTTTAACCTCTAAAACAAGTGTTTCTCCTTCCCTGTATACTTCAACTTCGATAATGTCTTCGGGTTTGTGCCTGCTTAGGACTTCCACCATTTCAGCAAAGCTTTTTACACGCACGCCGTCAAATACCGTGATTATGTCCCCCTCTTTCATACCCGCGTCGTAAGCTCCCGAAAGCGGCATAACGGTGTCAACGAAAACTCCGGCGGGAACTCCGTTTCTTTCCGCATAGCTTTCGGTGAAATATGGATTGGACGCTACTCCCAAATAAGGTCTTCCGGTTACATAATTGAATTCCATCAGATCAGCTACTATATTCTTAGTATCATTTATCGGAATCGCAAAACCCAGCCCTTCATATTCCTGAGCAACGATTTTTACTGTATTTATTCCGACGACTTCCCCTTTGGAATTCACAAGTGCTCCTCCGCTGTTTCCGGGGTTTATCGAGGCGTCTGTTTGAATAAAATTCATTTCAACGCCATCAACCTCGATTTTACGGTTCAGCGCGCTAATAACACCTGATGTGACCGAACTCATCAATCCGCCGGGGCTTCCGATCGCTACCGCCAGCTCTCCCTGTTGCAGTTTATCGCTGTCTCCGAGTTCCGCGGGCGTCAATCCGCTCGCATCAATTTTTAGAACTGCAAGATCCGTTAAAGGATCCCTGCCTACCACAATAGCTTTATGTGAGGTTTCTTCCTTGTCCGCCAGTACGACAGTTATTTCGGCGCCTTCTATCATATCGATCCCCGTGCTGTTTTTCATCGCAGGTTCAACAACATGATTGTTTGTCATTATATACCCGTCGCTGCTTATTATTACCCCCGAACCTCCGCCGCTCGTTTCCTGCATGCCAAAGTAGAAATTATTCACAAATGACTTTATTTTTATGCCTACTATCGACGGGGTCACTTTTTTAGCTATTGCTGCCGCGGCGTATTCTTCAGTGCTTTCGATGGTGATATACTCATGAACTATGTTCTCTGTTGTTTTGACTTCATTTTCCGTTGTCTCCTCCCCTGTCACCATGGAACCGAAGATACTTTTCAAAGAAGGCTGCAGGATCGGCGCAACAAATTGAAACGCCGCAAATACAACAGTTCCGCCAATGATCGAGCTTAAAAGCGCCACGATGATCAGGTGTCCGACTCTGATGCCTGATTTATTCTTTTTGTTTTTTGGTTTTTTCGAGGTGTAGTTTTCAGTGTAATACGGTTTATTGATATTTTCTATTTTTTCTTCATTTTGTTCATTGTCCAAGTTGTTCATTGCAATTCCTCCTGAGATTAGATTACATGAATATTTTAGCCCGTTTTTTTTACAATTTTATGAATATTCTGTTAATTATCAAGCGTAAAGGCGAGGTCGAGAGTAAATACAAACTCAGATCCCCTGCCTTGAACGCTATTTACATTTATCTCCTGTCCAAGCTCGTTAAGCAGACTTTTCACGATAGTTAATCCGAGCCCGGTTCCTGTCTTGTCTCTCCCTCTTGATTTATCAGACTTATAGAATCTTTCCCAAATGTGCTCGAGATCCTCCTTCGATATTCCGGC
>JAQVNH010000034.1 GCA_028703215.1 Eubacteriales bacterium | reverse complement strand
ATTCATGAAGTTCTGCCCGATCCCCCCGAACAGCTGTTTTACGATGCAAATCGCCACTACAGCTCCTATCGCGGCTATCCATAGCGGAATTTCCGGAGGAAGGTTGAGTCCAAGCAGCATTCCTGTCACAACTGCGCTCAAATCCTGCACGGTCTGCTCTCTTTTCATCATCTTTCTGCACAGGAACTCAGATATCACGCTCGCTGCGATCGTTACCGCAAGCACCGACAGCGATCTGAAACCGAAAAAGTATATTCCGGCCAAACATGCGGGGATCAGTGCAATAATGACATCGCGCATAATGCCTGCTGTAGTATCTTTATGCTTTATGTGCGGCGAGGATGACATTATAAGTCGGGTTTCCAAATAGTTTCCCTCCATTCAGTGATCTTTCCCAATACTATTTGTAAATCAAT
The DNA here is from genome assembly GCA_028703215.1 of Eubacteriales bacterium. Taxonomy (GTDB): domain Bacteria; phylum Bacillota; class Clostridia; order Acetivibrionales; family STF1-152; genus STF1-152. Next base: position 8,161 of record JAQVNH010000034.1, on the reverse strand, counting down.
TTATTAAAACTTTGTTCTCTTTCATTTAACTGCTTCAATCTCGCATTTGTGCAATTCAGCTTTGCCGAGCCTTATGGATTGAACGAGATATCTTTTAGCCGGGCATACATATGAACAGTTGCCGCACTCAATGCAATCGCAAATGTGATATTTATCCAGTTCCTCGAAACGTCCCTTATTCACCATCAGATTGATGTTCATAGGCTGAAGGTTCATCGGGCATGCGCGGGCGCACCTTCCGCATTTTATGCACGCACTTTCAGGCTTTAGAACAGAGTCCTTTTCATCAAATGCCAGAATGCCATTCGTATGCTTTAATATCGTGGACTCGAGAGAATATTGAGAAATGCCCATCATCGGACCACCCATCAGTATCTTGCGGGGTTCGCTTTTAAACCCGCCGCAGAACTCAAAAAGATCGGCAAGAGAAGTTCCGATAAGGACTTCGACATTTTGCGGATTTTTAACAGCCGATCCGTCTACCGTTACACGTTTTTTAATAAGCGGCATGCCGGTTTTTGCATATTCCGACACAAATGAAACACTATTTACGTTCATTACTATGCAATTGACATCCATCGGCAGTTTACCCGAGGGAACGATCCTTTTGGTCAGGGAATAAATCAGAGTCTTTTCAGCACCCTGAGGATAGCTTGTTTTTAATTCCGATACCCTGACATTGTCAAATGCCGCTGCGGTTTCCTTCATTTTTTTTATGGCTTCAGGTTTATTCTTCTCAATTCCGATGATCACATTTTTGATATTCAGCATCTTTCTGACAATGCTTATACCCTCAAATATAGCGTTGGTATTTTCGAGCATTTCTCTGGTGTCTGCTGTTAGATAAGGTTCGCATTCCGCTCCGTTGATCAAAAGCGTGTCTATGTTGCAGTCTTCGGGGGGCGATAGTTTAATATGTGTCGGAAATCCTGCTCCTCCAAGACCTACCAGACCCGATGACCTGAGTGCTTTTATGAATCCCGCTTTATCTGAAAATACCGGCGGCTTAACATCCTCGTGCACTTCCTGCATCCCATCCGTTTCGATTCCCACTGCATTAACATAAAATCCGCCGGGATATAAAACAGGAGCCACACTCACCACTGTTCCTGAAACACTCGAATGGATAGGAACTGAAACACGGGCTTTTGAATCTCCTATCATCTGTCCTGCCTTGACTTTGTCTCCTTTTTGAACAAGAGGTTCGCATTGCGCTCCGATATGCTGCTGCAGGGGTATTAAAACCTTTTTTGGCACGCCCATTTTTACTGTTTCGCAGCCGGAGGTATTTTTGTGATGCTCGGTTCTTATACCGGTATTTGTTGTAAATTTTTGAAATAACATCTGTACATAACACCCCTTCGGTATTTTGTAAGCAGCAGCTTTATTTTATATCACACTTAACGGATCATCAAGCCTCAATGCATTGTCTATAGCTTAACTCCGGAAACGACCCTCGGTATCCCGGACAAATCTTTTTTTATCTTAATATCGTTAAAATATTCACGCATATATTCCGTCACTTGCAGATACTGGCCTTTGCCTATCTCCAACGCGAGCATTCCCCCGTTGTTTAAGTGCGGCGGAGCCTCGCTGATAATTGCTTTAATATGGTCAAGCCCTTCCCTTCCTCCATCGAGTGCGATATTGGGCTCATAGCATACAATATCGTTTTTCAGACCCGGGAGGTCATCATGTGAAACATACGGCGGATTTGACAATATAAAATCAAATTTTCGGCCGCTGAGTTCTGAAAACAAATCTGAAATAAGGATTTCGACCCTGTTTTCAACATTGTTTTTTATGGCATTTATTTTTGCTGTTTTAACTGCCTCAGGCAAAATATCAGCGGCTGTGACTTTGCATCTGCTACAGTATCGCGCTATACTAACGGCCAGACATCCCGATCCCGTGCACATGTCAAGTACGCTTATGCCGCCTCTGCTGCCGGATTTAGCCTCCTGTTTTTTAGAAATACACAAGATAGCCGTTTCAGCAAGCAGCTCAGTCTCCGGCCTTGGAATCAGAACTCCCGGTCCAACTTTAAACTCAAGAGACATGAACTCTTTTTTCCCGGTTATATAGGAAACCGGCATCCCTTCGAAGCGGGCGTTAATTGCTTCTGTGTATTTTGTTCCATCGCCTTCGGAAAGCTCAAATTCTGGGTGAGCGTAAACGTATGCCTTGTCTGAGTCCAAAATGCCGCAAAGTATTACGCAAGCATCCAAAGCCGCATCCTCGATTTCAGCTTTCTTTAATTTTCTTATACCTGTCTCAAGCGCTTCCCTGATTGTCATGAGATTTATCCTGTTACCATTTATCCGCATTCTCGTCTTCCGCCACAAGTACGCTGCTGAAAGCCGCGATCGCGACCTCGACCATGCTGTCATCCGGTTCTTTGGTTGTGATGCGCTGGAGCGCAAGGCCGGGAGCATTGATAAATTTCATGCCCTTCCATTCACTTCGTCCGGCAGCTCTTAATATTTCATACGAGATCCCTGCTACTAACGGGACCAGCAGCAAACGCACAAGAATATTTATCCAAACCGAGTGCCACCCGATAAATGAAAACACGACTATGCTTATCAGCATTACGATGAACAGAAACGATGTTCCGCACCTGGGATGTTTTGTTGTATATTTCTGAACATTTACAACTGTAAGCTCTTCTCCGTGTTCATATGCGTGGATAGTTTTGTGCTCGGCTCCATGGTACTGCCAGACCCGCTTGATATCCTTCATCCTGGAGGCCAAAAGAAGATATGAGAAAAGTAAAACCAGCCGTATAACCCCTTCCAGAAGGTTTATTAGTATCACACCGCCGGTAGTCTTCTCTCCGGGACTTATCAGGCTGACTATAAAATTCGGAAGCAGAATGAACAATCCTATGCTGAAGGCAATTGAAATCACGACCGCAATTATAATAGCCGCATTTTTGGCCTTATCTCCCAGGATTTTATCTATAAATTTATCGAGCTTGGATTGATTATCCTCATCTGTCTCATACTCCATGAAATCCGCGGAATACATCAGCGCTTTTACTCCAAGCACCATCTGTCTGACAAAATTAACTACCCCTCTTATCAAGGGTATTTTAGACCATTTGGATTTTGCCGGAAGGGGTTTCTTATCTACCACGATCTCTCCGTCAGGTTTGCGTATGGCTGTTGCGGAATATTTGGGTCCAATCATCATGAGCCCTTCGATCAGAGCTTGTCCGCCGATAGTAGTTTTCTTCATTTTCCCTCTCTGTCTTGTTAGTTAGTTGGTCTTTCCGGAAATAAAAAGCCGAATTCGCAGAGAATTCAGCTTATTGCGGGCAGTTAGCCGCATTGGCGATCGATTGATACATTATTCCTTTGCATTTTGCTCTTCGATACCGTATTTCTTGTTGAATTTTTCCACTCTTCCGCCGGTATCCACAAGCTTCTGTTTTCCGGTAAAGAAAGGATGGCAGCTTGAGCATATGTCAACGCGGAGTTCTTTCTTTGTGGAACCGGTTGTAAAGGTTTCCCCGCAAGCGCATTTCACAATAGTTTCGTGGTAATCCGGATGGATCTTCTCTTTCATATGGTTCACCTTCTTTCAAATCTTATACAAGCAGCACCCGAAAAGTGCCAATGCATATAGTAACATAAATATCCCGGTACGACAAGTTATTTTTAATCAGTTTGTTATCAATCAGTCTTGGCCGGATCTAATCCTGAATGGAATCTCGATTTTTCGTTTTTTCGGTCGAAACCAAAAAGCTGTTTTACATTTTGTCATTGAACGAAACATTGATAGAGTTGACAAAATCTTCGTTCCTTCTGGTCTGAGTCAGCTTATTGATCAGCATCTCAGTCACTTCCGAGGTGCCCATGTTGCTCATCGCCTTCCTTATGGCCCAGATGCTCTCGAGCTCTCTGGGATTCAGCAGAAGCTCTTCTCTCCTCGTTCCGGATTTATTTATGTCGATTGCCGGGAATATTCTCTTTTCTGAAAGTTTTCTGTCGAGATGGATCTCCATGTTGCCTGTTCCTTTGAATTCTTCAAAAATGACATCATCCATTCTGCTTCCTGTTTCGATCAGAGCGGTAGCTATTATCGTCAGGCTTCCTCCGAATTCGATATTCCTGGCGGCTCCGAAAAATCTTTTGGGCATGTGGAGAGCTCCCGGGTCAAGTCCGCCCGAAAGAGTCCTGCCTGTGGGAGGAATTGTAAGGTTATATGCTCTGGCAAGTCTTGTGATGCTGTCAAGCAGCACAACAACATCCTTCTTTTGTTCGACCAGTCTCTGCGCCCTTTCCAAAACCATTTCGGCAACCTTGATATGATGCTCGGGAACCTTGTCGAAAGTCGAGTATATTATCTCTCCTTTTGTGGAGCGCTGCATGTCTGTGACTTCCTCCGGACGTTCATCCACAAGAAGTATTATAAGTTTGATGTCAGGGAAATTTCTTGTCACGCTGTTGGCGATTTTTTTGAGAAGTATCGTTTTCCCTGCTTTTGGCGGCGATACGATCATTCCGCGCTGGCCTTTTCCAATAGGCGCTATCAGATCGATAAGCCTTGTTGAAAACTCCTTTGGCTCTATTTCAAGAGTGATCCTCTCTTCGGGGAATATCGGAGTCAGTCTGTCGAACGGAACTCTTTTCATCGCAACTTCGGGGATGTCATCATTTATCGTCTGCACATACAGCAAAGCCTGGAATTTTTCGCCTTCCTTGGGTATCCTGCCCTTTCCCTTGACTTCATCGCCGGTTTTCAGGCCAAAACGCCGGATCTGCGAAGGAGAAACATATACATCCTTCGGACCCGACAAATAGTTGTCTCCTCTCAAGAACCCGTAGCCATCGGGGAGTACTTCCAAAACGCCCTCTACCGGGCTGTCCGGTTCAACTTTTTCTGTTTCGGGATAAGAAGCCTTTTTGTCCCCGCCGCGGTCTTCTTTTTCATAAACGCGGACTTTGCCGGTTGGCCTTTCTTCGCCGTCAACAGGTTCATAAGGAACCTCTGAAGCCATTTCTCCGTCACGATATCCGATTTCCTCGTCTGCGGGATACTCGTGTTCAATAACCTGTTCTATGTCATATTCTGTCGGATCGATCTCGAAGCCTGCGCGCGCTTTGGTTTGGGTTTTGGGTTCCGCTTTTTTTGGTCTCCCCCTGTGCTTGATGCGGGGCTCTTTATCTTTTTTCCTCTCCTCAGGAGATTCAGACCCTGCCGTTTTTTCTGTTTCAGGTTCATTTTTTGCCTGAGCTGATTTCTGCTCCTGCACTGCAGCGACGGCTTCCGCTTTGGCCGAATTCTCCGATGCGGCTGCAGTTTGCTTTTCAGCAGCAGTTCCCATTGCGGCTGCGGCTTCCGTTTTTGATGCCATCTCTTCTAGCTCCAGCAATTTATTTATCAATTCCTGTTTATTAAGCGCGGAAACTCCCGTAAGACCCATAAGTTTTGCAATATAACGCAAATCCTTAAGGCTTTTTTTCTCAAGATCGACATTGCTCATAAATACACCGTCCTAATAATATAATTCTCCTGTTATTGAAAATTAAAGAAGAAATCCTGCTGATTTATATGCATACTAAAAAAATCCGGTCAAAATAGTTTATTTAATGGTGGTGAGCAGAGAAGAAACGTACTCTACGCGCAGATTATAACAGAGCCCCTATTATTTGTCAACAATAATACAAGGCAATTTATACGCCGGTTCAATCTTCGACATACTCGCCTCTTATTGTTAATTTAACGACTGCAGAGGCTCCGTTATCAGGCGATTGTTCCGCAAGCATCATAAGCGCGTCGATAGTGCCGCTTAATGGGTCGCTGCCGCTGTTTGGATCATTCTCGGGAATCAAGCCGTCGATATCGCCTATCCCCTCCGGATCAAGACCGCTGTCCTCCCACAGACCATCAAAATCCGGAATGTCGATTCCCGCGTCAGCGTTCATTGACGACAAGATCTCCCTCAATTGCCCGGGGTCTACCTCAAACCAATCCAATATCGGCGGCTCATGAGAGAAGATGTTTATAGTCATTGAAGTATTAAATCCTTGGGGGCTCCAATCATTTTTGCCGATTTCCACCGCGATCACCTGACTTATTCCATCGTAAGGCAGCGGCATATCCATAGGCATTTTACCTATCGGATCCGGCATATAAAGGTTTGTCGAACCGGTCAGTTCCTCATCCTCCCGCAATGAGGGCAGAGTGATCAAAATACCGCCTGCTGGAGTATTCTGGGTAATTCCGTATTCTTTTAATTGATTTTCCATCTCCCCGGAATCATCCTCAAAAGGCAGTATAAGTCTGGCCAAACTGTTTTCAATATCAGGATTGGCCACCGCGCTTCTGTTGCTGCAAGCGGTTTCGATCACAGTGTTCCCTTCAAGAACTCCCGTACCTTCCATTTCATACACACAGTCCCGTGAAATAAATAAGGAATGGTCTATGATTTTTACCGTATCATGCAAGGATGCATTGGATGTCCAGATGAAATTCTCATTAGTGTACACATACTCGGCTCTGATGCTTATCCTCATTTCAGAATAGCATTTGCCGGTAGTTACTTTGAAATGATCCGCCGGATCGTTCGCCCCATCCCTTTTAAAATTGGAATTGCTGTATATCAGAAGCACAGCCTGGACATTTTCGTCGACCGGCTCGTTTTGTCTGCAATATTTTATTTCATCCTTTGAGGACCAGTCTTCAAGATGCCATTCGCCATTGACTTTAATGATTGCCTGCCTTTTTATATATTTGTCCTTGTCAAAAGTTTCGTCAAATCGAAACTCAATATGCTCTGTCTCTGCATCCTTGTCAAACATATAGAAATAGTACTGCAGCGCTCCCGGATCGAGCGATACCTCTCGTATATTCTCCTCGTTTACCTTCATTATTTTCCTGGCATATGCCTTGCCCGAAGGGAATCCCGACAGCGGGCCATGATCGTCATATACCAGTGAAATCCCTGAATTTAAGTTGATAAAGGCATAATCGCCATATTGATCTCTCATGTCTTCAACCATGTTTGTCAAATATTCCCTGATGTGGCTTGCGCCGTTTCTTACTGTTCCCCATAGAATATCCGGAACAATATTGTATTGTCCGTAATCAGAAAAATAGTAAAACAACATATAGCCCGAATATTCAAAATTATCTCCGAAATTGATCCTGTCACGATCCAGTGTGCGGAAAAAATAGTTCAGATATCCATGCTCCGTATTATATGAATCAAAGGCATAGTGCTCAGACCACTTGGCAGTTGCCTCGTGCAGCCATTTCATATCCTTCCCTGTGAATCTCAGTCCCATTTCATACTGGAAATTGTGAAAAAGCTCGTGGGCTGTCACTCCCTTGATTTTTACCGCATCTTGATAAAGCGACTTGGACAGCCTTATTCTGTATTGCCCGTTTTCAAACCATGCCTCGCCGTTTGTAAAATTTTGAAGCTGAACGACTTCGATCAGCACCGGCTTAGTCAGCGATACAGTAAGAAGGTTTTCAAATTCATTATAGCTGTGGATGACAGCCTCTTCTATGTCATTGACACACATGTTGTATTCAAGCTTTTTATCCTGATTCCAATGCTCGTATTCATAATATTGAATGGTCACCTTCTGATCATCCACATAAAATTCATTGACTACAAGTTGCTTTGATACGCCCGCAGCATAGACTTTATTACTTAACCCGAAAGAACTGTCTTCAGAAACCGGCTCTTCCTCTTCGTCCGTATAAAAATAATAGCTGCCCGGGTTATCAATGGGCAGCATGTACGGTTCTATGAGCTTTTTAGTGTCTTCACTCAAATTTCCCCGGTTATCTGATATAAATTGATAGGCGTGATCTATCGATTCACACCCCTGCGCCCCGCTATACTTTACCGGAACCAGCTCGGGTCGATACTTAAGCAATATCAGAAGTTTAGAGTATTCTTCCTCCGTTATTTCATTTTTATCAAAAGCGTCATGCAGCTTGTCATAAGAAGTATCTTCCAGCGGTTCATAATCTTCGGGACCGCTTAGCAGCAACTTATAATCTTCGCTGATATTTTCATCTTCCAGCAGTTTGGTTATATCACTGTCATATATCGGCACCTGCTGATTTATTTGAGTGTCGGGATCGATTTGCCCTTGAGTATTGGATGGGACCTGATTTGATGAGGAAGACTGATCCT
>JAQVNH010000033.1 GCA_028703215.1 Eubacteriales bacterium | reverse complement strand
TTTTTAGTAAGAATTTCCAGGATTTCATCAGCATCCTTTTCGAGGATTTCTGATAATCCCTCTGCAATCTGACGGGTCGACAAGCCTTCGCCTTCGACATCCTCCGGATTGACCCAGATAGTATTGACAGAAACGCTTATCGCCAGCTCCTTGCCGTTGCGGTCGTATATCGTTCCTCTTTTCGGCGTGATGTCCCGTCCTAATGTCTGGTTTTCAGAGGCCTCTTTGCTAAGCTCTCTCCCCTTTATTATCTGCCAGTAAAAGACTCTTCCAAAAAGCAATGCAAAAGAAACAAGAAATATTATTAGCATTACGATCTGCCGTTTTTTGGCTTTCATGTCCAGATTTTGCATCGTTTCTCCCCGTTACATGCCGTCAGATATAAAATAAGGCTAAAGATCATAATTTTTATATAATTCTTCAGCCTGGCATTACCCAATATTATACTTTTCGTGTTCAATTAATTCAAGACTTTCAGGTTCGGCAAAAGCTTAATTTATAAGGCCCGTAAACTCTCTGACCTTATCCATCAGCGTTGCAAGCATATTATTTCCGGAGGATTCATCGAGTATATTTCTATATGCGTCCGAGACCATCGTCATATCCTTACCCGCAACTTTTATATACACTGTCTGACTTTCTGCAGGAACTCTCATTCCAAGATTTTCTTCAGCCAAAGTCTTTATTACATTCAAATCCGTCTCCTCCTCGAGCCGGATCTTTATTTTTGCATTGGCTTCCCTTACATTCTCATATTCGATCTCCATCGCACTCATCTTATTGTTGATGTCAACGATCTGAGCATACCTGTACATTACTGAGAATCCTATTGCAAATACGAGTACAACGGAAGCAATGACTTTAAGTTTTAATTTGATATTTTTGCGGGATTTTAATTTCTGTTTAAGCACGTTGTTTTCATTGTATACATCGTACTGTATTTGTCTGGCTGAGGATCCGTCTATATACTGCGCCGCTGAGATACTCATTCAAAACACTCCTCTGTCTTTAGTACTTTCCGAAAAAGATAACCGGGGGCAGGGGGTCCTGCCCCGGTCAAAACTCTTTTTCATTTTGTCGATTTCTCTTAAGTTTTTTGCCTTCTTTTGTCTTTAGTAAATTAGCGGTATCTCTTTTGTAATGTAATTTTTTCTTTTGTGTATTAATATTTTTGTCTTTTGTGCTTATGTCTTATATTCTTTCCAGAACTCTCAGCTTTGCGCTTCTTGCTCTGGGATTGCTTTCGATCTCAGTTTCCGATGCGATCTGAGGCTTCTTTGTGATGATCCTTCCTTTTGGTCGTTTCCCGCAAACACAAACCGGGAATTCCTCAGGACAAACGCAAGGGTCAGCAAGTTGTTTGAACTTTGTCTTTACTATTCTGTCCTCAAGCGAATGAAATGTGATTATGCAGATCCTTCCGCCTTCCGACAACAGATCCACGCCTTTTTCAATTACAGCTTCCAATGCATTAAGCTCATCATTTACAGCAATCCTCAATGCCTGAAATGTTCTTTTCGCCGGATGAGGACCTTGTCTTCTTGCCGATGCCGGTATTGCCGCCTTGATTATTTCTACAAGCTGTCCGGTCGTCGTGATCTCTTTTTTCTGTCTGGCTTCAACAATAAATCCCGCTATCCTTGAAGCCCATTTTTCCTCGCCGTAGTTTCTTATAATGTTTCTTATTTCTTCTTGAGTGTAATTATTTACTATTTCCGAGGCGCTAAGACTGCTTCCCGTGTCCATCCTCATATCTATCGGTGAGTCCCACATATAGCTGAATCCGCGCTTCTTGTCTTCCAGCTGATGTGACGATACCCCCAGATCCAACAGGATTCCGTCCGCCTTGCTTAAACCGATATCTTCGCAAATCTCTTCTATCTCAATAAAGTTTCCCTGCCTTGCCAGATGCTGAGCCCGGCTTTCCGTTGACCTTAAGTGCTGCTCTGTTGCTGATACTGCTTCGGGGTCCCTGTCTATTGAAAGTAAAAACCCTTTCTCCGACAACTGTTTGTATATTTCCGCCGAATGCCCCCCGCCTCCCGATGTCCCGTCTATGTATGTTCCATCTGCTTTGATTCTGAGGTGTTCTATGCATTCTTTGAGGAGTACCGGAGTATGTTCGAATCCCATAATCACCTTTCCGGATCTTAACCGTTTTAGCGCTATATCCCGAGTTCGGACATTTTCTCTGCGACTGAATCAGGACTCAGGTTCTCATCGCTTGTGTAATGCTCCCATCTCTCTTTATCCCAGATCTCAACCCGTGTTGATACTCCGACGATATACAAATCCTTTTCAAGGTTGGCGTACTGTCTTAAATTTGAAGGGATCAGTATCCTTCCCAGTTTGTCTGCCTCGCATTCTGTGGCTCCGGAAGCAAAAAATCTTACAAACGCGCGGGCCGAACTGTTTGTCAGCGGTAATGACTTCAATTTTGCTTCAAAATTGCTCCATTCATCCAATGAATACATGAAAAGGCAATCGTCAAGACCTTTGGTCAGGATAAATTTCTCTCCGAGACCGATCCTGAACCTTGCAGGTACTATAACTCTTCCCTTTGCGTCCATTGAATGCTGGTATTCGCCGTAGAACAATCATGTCACCTCATCAGCCGATAACTAACCACTTTTTACCACAACTTACCACTTCACTGCCATTTTAGAACATAATTGTCCTCAGGTCAAGTGTTTTTTGACATTTCTTTAAAATATTTTTTTCTTGAAATGCGCAAAAATAAAGGCACACAAGATATTGTGCACCAAAATTACCATCCACAAAATACAGTTTTAAAAGTGAAAATCAATAGGGGTGATGCTTCCTTTGTCGCCGGAGAGATATGCTGAGAACTATTCCGATCGCAATATAATTCGAGATCATAGCCGTCCCCCCCTGACTTACAAACGGCAGAGGCACGCCTGTGACGGGCAGGACCCCAAGATTCATTCCGATATTTTCAAAGAAATGAAATGCAAACATCCCTGTTATTCCCATGGTCACATAAGAGCTGAATTTATCTGCGGAATTGCGGGCTATATAAATGCATCTGAGGAGTATGACAAATACCAGCAGCAGTACAAGCGCGGTCCCTATAAACCCGAGTTCTTCGCCGATCACGGCAAAGATGCAGTCTGACTCCTTTACCGGGATACCGCCCACAGGATTCTGAGTTTGGATTCCCTGTCCGAGCCCGCTTCCAAAAATCCCCCCGGAGCCGATCGCCATCTTTGCTTTTGCGACCTGGTAACTTGCTCCCGAAGGGTCTGATCCCGGGAAAAGGAATTCAAGGATCCTTTCCTTTCGTTCGTCATTAAGCACAAAGGTCCATACAAGCGGAGCAGCCATGGCGCCTATCATTGCGGAAATAAGGATATATCTGTATTTGATCCCCCATATAAACAATATCGTGGCAAATATAAAGATAAAAACGACAGCCGTTCCGTAATCACGCTGCAAAACAACCAGTCCTATTGTTAATGCGGCGCAGACTAAGAGTTTAAGATAATTATACCTGCCCTTCTTCTCCTTAATGTTTTCAAGTAAAAGCGAAACAGTAATAATAAATGCAATTTTTGCAATTTCAGAAGGTTGGAAGCTCATGTTGATGACGGGCAGCATCAGCCAGGAATTGCTCCCAAACTCCTCCATGCCGAAACCGAATTTCAAAACAACCGCCAGCATCAGGATCGATAAAATAAATATCGGCAAGGCGAAGCTTTTATATATATCCACGTCTATAAGACTTATTATCAAAGCCAATACCACGCCTATTATGACACTGATAGTCTGGACCGCAAGTATCCTGCCTCCGCCCGGCATTGTCAGAGTTGCGCTTTTAAGCACAACAAGCCCCAGTGCCGACAAGCCGAGTACGGCTGTAAGAAGCATATAGTCGAATCGTTTGAACAAACTTGCAGTTTTGGTTTTTTCAAGAAAAAGCAAATGTATCACCCGAATGCATTATTATGTTTATGTTTGATCAAATATTTGTCTTGCCGGACGGCTCGTCAGACTTGTCCTCCTCTGTCCCGTCAGACTCAGTCTCATCTGCAGCCGTCTTATCAGTCTCAGCCTTGTCTGCTGTTACTGCCTGATCAGCAGAGAGCGCCTCTGATTTCATCTCCGCTTTATCGTTATCCTTCAGCAAATATCCATATTCGCTGCTCCCCGCTTCAACAGACGCAATTTTTTTATTTTTTCTTCTCTTTATTATCAGCACGATCAGGAAAAGCAGCGACACAGCTCCCGCTATCAATGAATTGATTTTAAGATCTCCAAGCATCAGGTTAAACTGTCTGTCTCTCAGAAGCTCCATCCAGGCGCGGCCGATACCATAGAATATGATGTAAAGATACACGATCTCTCCGTCGAATTTCTTCCTTTTCCTAAACCATAAAAGCAGAAAAAACAAGGCCATATTCCATATCGCCTCATACAGAAATAACGGATGCACCGGCAAGTCCCCGATTATCGATCCTGTCATTCCCCAAGGTAATTCGGTGCCGACTCCGTAGACCTCCTGGTTGACGAAATTGCCCCATCTGCCGATAGACTGCACGAGAGGAAAATACACTATGCAAAAATCAAGAGTTTTGAGAAAGGGAAGTTTTTTGATTTTAAAATATACGTAAGCTGTCAAAAATGCTCCGATAAGTACTCCAAAAAGCGCAAGCCCGCCTTTTCTGATATTAAAGATCTCAAGCAGATTGTCTTTGTACTCATCCCATTCGAGCGCGACATAATAAATTCGCGCAAATATTATCGCAACCGGCGTTGCATATAACATCCCGTCGATTATTGTTTCCTGTTTGACTCCAAATTTGTTGCATTGCTTGAATGCAACAATGATTGCGACTACGAAACCAAGCGCGATGAATATCCCGTACCAGTAAACCGGAATCCCGAATATCCGGAATGCCACTCTGTCAATGCTTAGTTCGATCCCCAGCTTAGGAAAATCAATATAACTCACAGTTCAATCCCTCCCATTTAAGGTTTATATCATTCGATGAGATTCTTCGGCAATGGCAATGTCCTTCTTGACCTGCTGCGCCAGTTCATCCATGCCCGAAAAAATCTTCTCGTTTCTTATTTTGCTTACAAAAAACACTTCAATCTCCCGGTTGTAAATATTTTTATTGAAATCGAATATATGGGTCTCAAGGCTGACCGGATTGCCCCTTCCTGTGGTTGGCTTAGTTCCGACATTGGTGATGCTCTGATAGAGTTTCCCGTCAACAAGCGTTTTAGTTGTGTACACCCCGTTATGCGGCAGTACGATATACTTTCGGGGCGATATGTTTGCTGTGGGAAATCCAAGTTTGCTGCCAAGCTGCTTTCCGGACCTGACCGTACCGTCGATAGAGTAATGCCTGCCAAGAAGTTTGAAGACGATGTCCATGTTGCCCTTCATTACATTTGTTCGTATCAATGTACTGCTGGCGACATTCTTCTCTACCCTTACAGGAGGGAGAATGATGACTTTAAAATCGAATTGATGTCCGAAAGACTTCAGCATTTCTGAATTCCCTTGCCCTTTATAGCCAAATCGATAATTGAACCCCGCCACGGCTAGTTTTGCCTTAAGCTTTCCTGCCAGAATGTCCCGGGCAAACTCAATCGGCGTCAGCCTGGAAAACTTCTCGTCGAATTCCTCGAAATACAGATAATCCAAAGCTGTGTCTTTTAAAAGTTCGATCTTCTTTTCTTTTGTCGTCAGCAAAGGCGTAAAAAGCTTTTTTCTCAAAATATTTTCGGGATGTTTTGTAAATGTGTAAATAAGCGATGAATATCCGTTGAATCTGGATTCATGTATGAGGGCATTTATAAGGGCAAAATGACCTATGTGGAGCCCATCGAAATTGCCCAGCCCCACGCCCTTGAAGTTGTTATTCATCTCATCGGCATTATAAATTACTTGCATCGTTTGTCTCCGGCTGCTTATATGATCACGAAAAAATTTTTTCGGGTTTGAAATATTTATTCTCATCCTTGATCAAGGTTTCTGCTACTCCGAGCAGCTCGCCACCACATGAATAGACTCTTGTTTTTGAACCGGGTTCGGTTTCTCCGTCTGCCGGTATCGTCATTCCGTTTCTAAACCTTGCCGCATTTTTTTCACTTATTGTGACGCGATCCAGGCTCTTCAACGCATAATCGGCAGGCAGAAGCAATTCTCCTGTTTCTCCGATGCTCAATTTTCGAATCGCGTCTTCAAGTGTAAAAGCTTCTCCAATATTGAACGGGCCCGAGGCGGTCCTTACAAGAAAAGCCAAATGAGCCCCGCATCCGAGTTTCTTTCCGATATCCGAGCACAGCGTTCTTATGTAAGTTCCGCTTGAGCACTTCACATCCAGGATCGCGTAATCTCCTTCAAATTCAACTATGTCCAGCTTATAGATCATTATTCTGCGAGGGCTTCTTTCAACTGTTAATCCCTGTCTGGCAAGCTCATAAAGTTTTTTTCCCTTTTGTTTTACCGCCGAATACATCGGAGGTATTTGTTCGATCTCTCCTATAAATCCAAGTGCCGCTTCCGTGATATCGCTCTTATTCACTTTTGCCGGCATGAGTTTCAGAACATTGCCTTCGGCATCCATTGTATCAGTTTCAACGCCAAGTCGCATCACCGCCCTGTAGGATTTTTCGGTCCTGTCCAAATATCCTATGGTCTTTGTCGCGTTTCTGCCGACAAAGACCGGCAGCACACCTGACGCTGCAGGGTCAAGAGTCCCGGAATGTCCGACTTTTTTCTCCCCGACGGCTTTTTTTATCAGGCGCACAACATCAAAAGAAGTCATCCCGGGAGGTTTGATAAGGTTTAGTACCCCGTTCATCATTTTTCCCCTGTATCCCGCACATACTCTAAAATTCTTGCGACTACTGCCTCCCTGACAGTTTCAAGTTTTCCTTCCATTGTGCTTCCCGCAGCCCTGACATGTCCTCCGCCCGAAAAATACGATGCGATCTCTGATACGTCAACATAGTCGTTTGAGCGGAAATTGACTTTTATTTTGCCTGTTGCGGTTTCCGTAAAAAGCACGGATACCTCAACTCCCTCAATTGTCCTTGCTATATTTACAATTCCGTCCGCCTCTTCATCGCGCGTTCCTAATTTTTCGAACAGAGACCTCCTTAATGTAACGACGGCAACCTTTCCGCCAGCGACAAGTTCAAGATTATTGACGGCTTCGGCTCTCAATCTTAGTTTTTGAAGCGTTATCGTTTCAAAGACCCTTTTGGAAATCTCTGCAATATCAATGCCCTTCGAGGCAAGTCTCGCCGCAATAAAAAAAGTATCGGCTGTCGTATTGCTGTATCTGAATCCGCCTGTATCTGTGGAAATTGCTATATAAAGGCATTCTGCAATATCCCTGGTTATTTCCGAATCCATCTTCTTCAGCAAATGGAAGATTATTTCACCTGCAGCGGAACATTCTGTTATGACTAAATTATTCTGCGCAAAATCAGTATTGGTTATATGATGATCGATATTCACGGTCACATCGGCATTGTTGAATAATGATACCCTCGAGCCGAGCCGTTCGGTATCTCCCGTGTCGATTGCCACCGCTGTTGCTCCATCCGGAAAAGTATTTTCCGGTTTAGATATCAGATGTCTTCCCGGGAGGGATGAGTAGACTTTTCCCATATCCTCCCCAAGAACGATCTTTACTTCCTTACCCTTGTCATAAAGAGCAAGGCCTAACGCGAAGGATGAACCGAGTGCATCTCCGTCTGCGTCAACATGCGGAAGAATTATGACTTTTTTTGCCTCAATAAGGATTTTTGCGATTTTTTCCCAAAGATCAATTTTTGGTTTCATCATCTTTTAAGGTCCTGTTGATAAGTTCCGACATATAGACCCCGTACTCTATCGAGCTGTCAATTTCAAAGATCAGCTCGGGAGTATGGTGTACTTTTATTCTCTGTCCGATCTCTCTTCTTATAAACCCCGCAGCGCTCCGCAGCCCCTCGAGTGCATTTTGTTTTTCCTCCGGATTTCCGATCATGCTGATATATATTTTTGCATATCTAAAATCTCGTGACAGATCTACTGAAACTACGCTGATCAACTCAGGGATCCTCGGGTCTTTCAGGTCACGCTGCAGTATATCGCTTATCTCCTTCCTCATCTCGGCGGAGATCCTGTTTGTTCTGCCTGTCAAAGTATCCAACTCCTATCTTTTGACTTCTTCCATTTCAAATGCTTCGATAACGTCCCCCTCTTTAAGATCGTTATACTTTTCAAAGGACATTCCGCATTCATAGCCCTGAGCAACTTCCTTCACGTCATCCTTGAATCTCTTAAGCGAGCCAAGCTTGCCTTCGTGTATGACGATACCGTCTCTGACCAGACGTACATCCGAGCCCCTGAGAACTTTTCCGTCGGTAACGTAGCAGCCTGCGATAGTTCCGATGCCCGTTACCTTGAAAATCTGGCGAACTTCGGCATGACCCAGAACGACTTCCTTATACTTGACGGAAAGCATGCCCTTCAGAGCGGCTTCAATATCCTCGATAGCGTTATATATTATCCTGTATAGTCTGATATCAACATTTGCTGCTTCCGCAATACTCTTGACATTGGAGCCCGGTCTGACATTAAATCCGATGATTATTGCATTCGTGACCTCCGCAAGACTTACATCAGCCTCGCTGATCGCTCCAACGCCGCTGTGTAAGATCCTGACTTTGACTTCGCTGTTGCCAAGTTTTGCCAGGGATTGTTTCAAGGCTTCCTCCGAACCCTGGACATCGGCTTTCAGAATCAGATTAAGATCCTTTACCGTCCCCTCCTTGATTTGATTGTACAAATCG
>JAQVNH010000032.1 GCA_028703215.1 Eubacteriales bacterium | reverse complement strand
CATGTTGATATTGTTTGCGTAAACGATTGAGCCTTTAGACTTGTCTACCGTCCCCGGACTTCCTATTCCTACGCTTTTTATCTCCTCTATTCCGGCATCGGCTTTTCGGACCGCTTCTAATGCTGTCTCAGCCATATCGCGCACAATTTCAGCATGATTTCTGCCGGCTCCTGTCGCTCTTTGCGATTTTGCCACTATAATGCCTTCAGGAGTGACAACTCCGGCTTTTATAGCGGTACCCCCGAGATCTATTCCTATGAAAAACAATATAATCACCCCGGCGTCAGATAGGATCAATCTGAATAAAGTTTTTAACGATATTTTAAAATATTATTTCTGCGGTAGTCACCGCTGCTATAAAGATCAATATGAATCCCGACACGACAGCATCAGTTTTGGTCAATTTCAGCTGTTTCATCCTTGTTCTGCCTTCTCCGCCTCTGTAGCATCTGGCCTCCATGGCTGTCGCAAGCTCGTCCGCCCTGCGAAATGCGCTTATGAACAGCGGAACAAGGACGGGTACGAATGATTTGGCTTTCTGCACTATGTTTCCTGTATCAAAATCAGCTCCCCTTGCAGCCTGCGCTTTCATTATCTTATCCGTTTCATCCATAAGTGTCGGAATAAATCTAAGCGCAATCGTCATCATCATTGCAATTTCATGGGTTGGAACCCTGATGTATTTGAGCGGTCCAAGCAATTTTTCGATGCCGTCTGTCAGCATTATAGGAGTAGTTGTAAGAGTCATCAGCGACGCGGTAATGACAAGAAGTATAAGCCTGAGACACATTTTCCCGGCTGTCAGGATCCCTTCCAGACTGATGTGTATGAACGAGTACTCAAAAAGGATGGTTTCGCCCTTAACGGTAAGGATATTTATCAAAGCAACGAATATTATGATAAATAGCAGCGGTTTAAGCCCTTTCAAGGCATATCTTATAGGAACCTCCGAATAAAATACCGCAATCATTGTAAACAATGTCACGAGAGCATACCCGGCAGGCGAACTGACAACGAATACCAGTATCATAAATATCAGAGTCAGAATGATCTTGACTCTTGGATCGACTCTATGGATTATCGAGGACCCCGGATAGTACTGGCCGATAGTAATGTTTCCGATCATCTCTGTAAAGGCTCACCGCCTTTTGCCAGAAATTTTACGATTTCATTTTTTGCTTCCGCAACTGTGATCAGCTCGCTGTTGAAACCAGGGATAATGCGTGAAAGTTTTCTTGCAAGAGCATTTATTTGCGGAGGCTGCAATCCTAATTGTTCAAGCTCATCAGACCTTCTGAACACTTCCCTCACAGAGCCGTCCATTTGAACCGATCCGTCATTCATCACGATCACTCTGTGGGCGAATTTTGCTATGTCTTCCATGCTGTGTGAAACCAGTATGACGGTTATGCCCAAATTCCTGTGCATGTCAGACAGATTGGCAAGTATGTCATCCCTGCCGGAAGGATCGAGTCCTGCCGCAGGTTCGTCAAGGATCAGGATCTTGGGCTCCATAACAAGCACTCCCGCTATTGCAACTCGCCTTTTCTGGCCTCCTGATATTTCAAACGGTGATTTATCCAGTATGTCTTCAGAAAGCCCGACAGTTTTTATTGCCCATTTGATATTTTCATTTATTTTTTCCGGCGTGACACCGATTTTTTTCATCCCGAAAGCTATATCTTTTGCTACGGTTTCTTCAAACAGCTGATGCTCGGGGTACTGAAACACAAGACCTACCTGCCTGCGCAGTTCCTTGAGATTTTTACCTGTAGCGTCCATCCCGTTTACATTTACGCTTCCTGATGTCGGCTTTAAAAGTCCGTTGAAATGCTGTACCAAAGTTGTTTTCCCAGAACCTGTCTGGCCTATGATACCAACAAACTCGCCGTCCCCGATCACAAGATTTACTCCGTTGAGAGCATCAACTTTAAGAGGCGTGTCTTTTAAATAAGTGTATACGAGGTCTTTAACGATTATCGGCATCATGACCTCCGGAGGATGTTTCTCTTCTGTTATTTTCAGCAGTTATTCTTTTTGCGATCGCGTCATAAGCTCCGTCGATATCCAGAATCCCCTCAGGGAATCCAAAACCTTCAAGGTTCAGTTCGTACATCAATTCTGATACCTGCGGGACATCCATGCCAAGTGATTTTACTTTTCTGACTTGAGAAAATACCTCTTTAGGCGTGCCTTCCATAACCATCCTGCCTTCGTCCATTATCATTACACGGTCGGCAAAACAGGCCTCATCCATATGATGAGTTATGTGAATGACGGTTATGTTCTCCTCGCGATTGAGCTGGCGCATAACTGCCATAACTTCATTTCTTCCGATTGGATCCAGCATAGAGGTGGCTTCGTCAAGGACGATACATTCCGGTTTCATTGCAATTATTCCCGCAATGGCCACCTTCTGTTTCTGCCCTCCCGAAAGATGGTGCGGCTGTGTTGTCATAAATTCCTTTATACCGGTAGTGCATAAAGCCGCATCGACTCGTCTCCGTATCTCCGAGGGTTCGACTCCAAGGTTTTCCAGCCCGAATGCAACATCCTCTTCAACAGTCGTGCCTACTATCTGATTGTCGGGATTTTGAAATATCATGCCGACGATGCGCCTTATATCCCACAAATATTTCTCTGAGTCTGTGCTTATGCCGTCGACATATACAAGTCCTCTGACAGGTAAAAGGAGCGCATTGAGAAGTTTGGCAAACGTAGATTTGCCTGAACCGTTCCTGCCGATTATTGCTGTAAAACTCCCGCGCCTAAATACAGAGTTTATCCCGTCGACCGCCTTTATATCGGAGAGTTCAGGCCTCTGTGATTTGTAAGTATAAGCTGCGTCTTCAGTATTTATTATTATAACGTTGATTTCGTCGATTTTTTCTTTCATACCCTAAATGCCG
Source organism: Eubacteriales bacterium (assembly GCA_028703215.1). GTDB lineage: Bacteria > Bacillota > Clostridia > Acetivibrionales > STF1-152 > STF1-152. The sequence continues at coordinate 6,060 of JAQVNH010000032.1, read as the reverse complement.
CACCTCCGGACAAATTTCAGGTTATGGATTGATTTGATACAAAACAGGGACTAAGCCAGCTGTTAAGTCAGTAACCTAATCCCCCACCATTCATTATTATGCTTTTTATTTTCAGGCTTGACCGTCAATTACTCCACAAACTCCAGGATCGCCATCTCTGCGGCGTCCCCTCTTCTCGGGCCGATCTTGTATATGCGGGTGTAACCGCCTGCCCTGGTCTTGAATTTCGGGGCAATATCATTGAAAAGCTTGTCGGCCAGGTTTATTCTGTTGCCATCTTTATCGGAAACTCTGTTGAGCCATTTCATGGCCTGCTTTCTTGCATGCAGTCTTGAAGGAGCGTCAACGGTAACCATGTCGGTCGACTCGAACTTTTCGACTTTGTCAAATTTGCTGCCGCTTTTTGCGGTCGCGCTTTTTAGAATCTTTTTACCCTTGCCATCAAGTTTTGACCTCGTAACTTTTATCTGTTTGGATGTAAAGTTCTCAGACTCTTTTACTGCAATGGTAACGAGCTTTTCTGCTATTTGCTGGACTTCTTTTGCCTTTGCGAAAGTTGTCTCTATTCTTCCCTTCTCAATAAACGAAGAAACAAGTCCTTTAAGCAAAGCGCCTCTCAGCGCAGATCTTCTGCCAAGTTTTCTATTATCAGGCATTTTGTAATACCCCCTCGAACAATAATTATTCTTCCGATGATTTTAAGGTCAGGCTGAGACCGTTCAATTTCTGAACAACTTCATCAAGCGATTTCCTGCCCAAATTTCTTACTTTCATCATGTCTGCCTCAGATCTGTTTGTGAGATCCTCAACAGTATTTATTCCTGCACGTTTCAGACAATTGTACGATCTTACGGAAAGATCCAGTTCCTCTATGGTCATCTCAAGGACTTTTTCCTTCTTGGTTTCTTCTTTTTCTACCATTATCTCAGTATCTCTTGCCCTGTCGGATAAATCGATGAAAAGATTAAGATGCTCGCTCATGATCTTCGCGCCAAGGCTTATCGCCTCGCCGGGCTTTATACTGCCGTCGGTCCATACTTCCAGCGTCAGTTTGTCCCAGTCTGTCGCCTGTCCGACACGGGTGTTCTCAACCGTGTAATTTACTTTTCTGACAGGAGTATAGATTGAGTCAACGGGGATTATCCCTATCGGCTGACCTGAATGTTTATTCCTTTCAGCGGGATAATAGCCTCTGCCCTTGTTGATGGTTATCTCCATATAAAATCTGCTGTCGCCGTTAAGCGTGCAGATGAGAAGTTCCGGATTGAGTATTTCAACATCCGAATCAGCCTTGATATCAGCCGCCGTAACAGGACCTTCAGTGCTTTTATCGATATATACGACCTTTGATCCTTCTCCGTAAAGCTTCATGGAAAGCTCTTTGATGTTGAGAATGATTTCCGTAACATCCTCGACAACTCCCGGAATGGTCGAAAACTCATGCAGAACACCATCGATCTTAATTGATGTAACGGCAACTCCCGGCAAAGACGATAAAAGAATACGTCTGAGCGTGTTTCCCAAAGTCGTGCCATAACCTCTTTCAAGAGGTTCAACAACAAATTTGCCGTAAGTATTATCCTCTTTGGTTTCCACACATTCTATGTTCGGCTTTTCTATTTCTATCACTTCAAAACCCTCCTCTTAACTGAAATTCATTCGAGGGCAACTGATTTGTAAAAGTTTGCATACGATGTATATCTCAGTTGCTTCCATAAAGCAATCACTACTTGGAGTACAACTCGATTATGAGATGTTCCTGTATCGGCAGATCTATCTCTTCCCTTGATGGAAGCCTTACAACCTTGCCGATTATGTTGTCAGTATCAAGAGAAAGCCATTCCGGCACAGGTCTGCTTTGAAGAGATTCGGCGAAATTCTTGAACCTGGCAAGTTTTTTACTTGTCTCGTCAATTGTCACGACATCTCCGGGCTTAAGCAGATATGATACTATATCAACCTTTTGGCCGTTTATGTTAAAATGCCCATGGTTGACAAGCTGCCTGCTCTGGGCTCTTGACGGCGCAAATCCAAGTCTGTAAACAACATTGTCGAATCTGCTTTCGAGGATCTGGAGCAAATTGACACCTGTGACACCTTTTCTGTTGGCAGCCATTTCAAAATATTTTCTGAACTGCCTTTCCAATATTCCGTAAAACCTTCTTGCTTTTTGTTTTTCGCGAAGCTGAATACCATATTCTGAAAGCTTCTTCCTGCGCTGGCCATGCTGTCCCGGCGCATATGCCCTTTTACTGATGGCACATTTATCGGTATAGCACCTGTCACCTTTGAGAAATAACTTTTCGCCTTCTCTGCGGCAAAGCTTGCAGGCTGCTTCTGTATATCTTGCCATAAGCTTATCAACACCTCCAATAATATTGCACTTGAATACCCGACTACTAGTTGTTCTTTATCACAAATTACACTCTTCTGCGTTTCGGCGGCCTGCAACCGTTGTGCGGAATGGGAGTGGTATCCTTGATAAGGCTTACTTCAAGCCCTGCGGCCTGCAGTGCTCTTATCGCGGCTTCTCTTCCCGAACCGGGTCCCTTTACATAAACCTCAACTGATTTCATGCCGTGCTCCATAGCAGCTTTTGCGGCTGTTTCCGAAGCCATCTGGGCTGCAAAGGGAGTGCTTTTTCTTGAACCTTTGAATCCCAATCCACCCGAGCTTGCCCAAGAAATGGCATTTCCCGCAGTATCTGTTATCGTCACTATCGTATTGTTAAACGAAGACCGGATATGCGCTGCTCCGCGGTCAATGTTTTTCTTAACTATTTTTTTCCTGGTCGTCCTACCTGTTTTGGGTGCCATGCTTTATATATCCTCCCTTTACGGCTTATTTGCTCTTTGAAGCGCCGACTGTTCTCTTCGGTCCTTTTCTTGTTCTGGCATTGGTTTTGGTCCTCTGCCCTCTTACGGGCAAACCTGATCTGTGCCTTCTGCCTCTGTATGAACCAATTTCGACAAGTCTTTTGATGTTCATAGAGACCTCTCGCCTAAGGTCGCCTTCAGTTATGTAACCCTTGTCGATAGTCTCTCTCAATTTGCTGATTTCATCGTCTGTCAGATCTCTGACCCTGGTATCAGGGTTTATTCCGGTTTTCTGCAATATCTCCCTTGCCTTTGTATCGCCGATTCCGTATATATATGTCAAACCGATTTCAACACGTTTTTCCCTGGGTAGATCTACTCCTGCTATACGGGCCATGTTTTTGATACACCTCCAATAAATTGCCTTCCTTTATAAACTAACACCCCGGATCACTTCGGACATAAAGCCCTGCGTGCAGCCGCTCCGGAATGTAATTTTCTTTTCACCGTCACGCCCGCGCATAATCTTTGTGCGGACATGATTAACACTAACCCTGCCTTTGCTTGTGCTTAGGGTTTGTGCAAATCACCATGACTCTTCCTTTACGCTTTATTATCTTGCATTTTTCACAAATCGCCTTTACCGATGGTCTGACTTTCATTTCAGGTTCTCCTCCTATTTTGCTCTCCAGGTTATTCTCCCGCGCGTTAAATCATACGGAGATATTTCAACCGTCACCTTGTCCCCGGGAAGTATCTTAATAAAATTCATCCTTAGCTTGCCTGATATATGCGCTAAAATCGTGTGCTTGTTTTCCAGCTCCACATGAAACATTGCGTTTGGCAATGCCTCAACAACTGTTCCTTCAACTTCTATAATATCTTCTTTTGGCAAATTCCGACCTCCTTGATCTGCCGTCTTTACTTATTCTAAACCGCTTGTATGCGAAATTATAAGTTTCCTGATTGCCGCATTGGTTTCTTTCATATTTTTTTTGTTCATGCCGCTTTCTATTCCGGCTTTTATTCCCGTTGTTTTCAGATGCCTGACTTTCTTCTTTTTCGGCTTGTCTATTTTTCTCAGGTCACCGTCAACGATCATCACATATGAACTGTCCAGTACTTCCCATATGATAAAATATCTTCCGGAATCTCTCCCCGCTATTGATTTTACTATATCTCCAATCGCAGCTTCCATTATTTTCACCCGGCATCGTAGTATATCACTTCTTTTGGTCAATTGTCCAGTACTGTTAGAATTATTGCTTTTCCTCTTGTTATCACTATGGTGTTCTCATAGTGAGCCGAGAGACTTCCATCTTCCGTGACCACTGTCCATAGATTATCCAATGTCCGTACTTCGCTGCCGCCCTCATTGACCATAGGCTCTACTGCAAGGGTCATCCCCTGTTCCATCCTCGGTCCTTTTGCCTTTACTGCAAAATTCGGTATCTGCGGTTCTTCATGCATTTCAGCGCCGATACCGTGCCCCACGTAATCCCTTACTACGCTGAATCCGTTTTTTTCGACATACTCCTGCACTGCCGCCGATATTTCAGCAATCCTGTTTCCCGCCACTGCTTTGCCGATTCCCCTGAAAAAGCTTTCTCTTGTTACCTGTATCAGCTTTGCCGCTTTTTCGGATATCATTCCCACCGCAAATGTTCTGGCAGCGTCTCCGTGGTATCCTCTGTAAATGGCTCCGGTATCGACGCTGATTATGTCTCCTTCTTTCAATACTCTTGATCCCGGTATCCCATGGATCACCTCTTCGTTTACAGAAGCGCAGATGGCACCCGGAAAAGGTTTTGCTTCCGCATATCCGGGATATCCTTTAAAGGAAGGTATGGCGCCATTTTTCCTTATTGTCTCTTCGGCGATTTTGTCAAGTTCCGCAGTCATTACTCCGGGGACAACTGCTTCTCCAACCTTTTGAAGTGCAAGTGCCGTTATCTCCCCGGCCTTTCTCATCAAATCTATTTCTTTTGCCGATTTTATCGTTATCAATGTTTATTCCACACCCAGTCCGGACAAAATACTCTCAAATATTTCTTCGATTTCACCGGAACCTTCAATTTCAATAAGCTTTCCCTGCATTTCATAGTACTCAATAAGAGGTTCTGTCTGTTCGTGGTAAATCCTCAGTCTCTCAGCCACGGTCTTTTCATCGTCATCAGGTCTTTGCGCCACTATGCCGCCGCATATTTCACAAACCGTATTTTCGCCGCAGCTTTTTTCATTCACCTGCGAATTCCTTCCGCAGGAAGTACACACTCTCCTTGACGACAACCTTTTGATGATCTTTTCATCACTGACCTTTATGTTTAAAGCATGCCGGAGAGGTGTTCCGTTCTTTTCCATAATGCTGTCCAAAAACCTGGCCTGCGTTATTGTTCTCGGAAATCCATCAAGCAAAAAACCATCCCTGCAGTCGGGTCTGCTGAGTCTGTCAGCCACAAGGTCATTCGTCAGCTTATCCGGAACAAGCTCTCCGCGATGAAGATAATCTTTTACCTTATTGCCCAATTCGGTGCCTTCAGCAATGTTGCCGCGGAAAATATCGCCTGTCGACACATGAGGAATTCCAAGTTTATTCCTCAACAACCTTGCCTGTGTTCCCTTTCCGGCTCCCGGCGCTCCGAGTACTACTATCCTCATTTATTCCTCCGACAATACCCTTTATATTTCCGGGCTTGCTTATTTATCAAGAAATCCTTTGTAGTGCCTCATAAGCATCTGCGATTCGATCTGTTTAATAGTGTCAAGCGCGACGCCTACAAGGATAAGCAGCGAAGTGCCGCCAAACCAAAGCCCCTGAGTTTTGGTTATAAATCCCAGCAGTGAAGGAACAACAGTAACAGCTGCCAGGAAAAAGCCTCCGAACCATGTGATTCTGTTCAGCACCTTTGAGATGTAGTCGGAAGTAGGTTTGCCAGGTCTTATCCCCGGGACAAATCCGCCGTTCTTTTTAATGTTGTTCGCAACCTCTATCGGGTTGAACTGCATCATCGTATAGAAGAAGGTAAAGAACAGGATCAATACAGCATTGATTACCGAATACCATATCGTCTCCGGAAGATTCCTGAAAAATGTCGATATCGCACTGGTTGAGTTTGGTGCAACCAATCCTGCAATCGTCGAGGGAAACGCCATTATGGACATCGCAAAAATTATCGGCATAACGCCTGCCAGATTAACTTTGATTGGCAGATGCGTGCTTTGTCCGCCGTACATTTTGCGTCCG
>JAQVNH010000031.1 GCA_028703215.1 Eubacteriales bacterium | reverse complement strand
TTGGAACGCGCGATCCCCGAAGGTTACGAAATACAAGTCAGGACAAGAAGCGGATTGTCTTTGAAAACGCCCCTCAGGATAGCCAATTCGCCTGGAACAGTTGACAGCGGCTACAGAGATGAGCTCGGAATAATAATATCAAATCAGTCCTCAGCCGGGGATTCAAATCCCGGAGAGATTTTTTCTTTGCAGGTATCAAAAAATAAAAACGGGGCATACAAAATATCCAAGGGAGACAGGATCGCGCAGATCGTGCTTCATGCTGTGCCGAGAATGGTTTTCAAAGTGGTGGATTCGGTCGCAGACATAGGCGGCGACAGGGGCGGAGGATTTGGTTCCACGGGCGTATGACCAAAGTTTATACTTTATTCACAAACAGAAAGCTTCTATGTAATATAATAAAAGGGCAATGGAAAATCAAATTGCGAGAGGGGTCTTTATTATGCTCTACAGGAACTGTGCAGGTGGCTTGGTTTTCTGGGAGGACAAAGTCTTTCTCATGAAAAATGAGAAAGACGAATGGATCTTCCCTAAGGGAGTAATTCGCAAGGGCGATTTGCAGCATGAGACAGCACTAAGAAGGGTCAAAGAGGAAGCGGACATTTCAGCGGAAATCATTTCTGCGGCAGGCAATACAAGTTATGAATTCTTTTCTGTAACACGTCACACACCCGTATGCAACAGAATAACATGGTATATCATGAAAGCTGAAAACGGCTTTTTTGAAATCACCGAACACGACAAATGCAAAGAGGGCGGCTATTTCGACTTTGAGACAGCAATGGAGATGGTTACTCACAGTCAGGATAAGGCGCTGCTCAGTTTATCATACAAAAAGTTCAAGGAATGCGCAGCACTCGAGGCTGTTTAATATTCGATGTCAATGTTAAACAAATATCTCTCGGTAGCCCGATCAGCTTCCGCAGAGCTTGTCGAAAAAAAATCAAGATTCATAGCATCCGTGTCGCCGGCTGAAAGTGAAACTGAAGCATTGGATTTCATCAGCAGCATTCGCGCAGAAAATCGGGGCGCAAGGCATAATGTTTATGCGTATAAAATAGCTGACGATACTGTCACGCAGCGATTCAGCGATGACGGAGAGCCTTCGGGGACTGCCGGAATGCCTGTTATTGAAGTCATCAACAGAACCGGTATCGTAAATGTCGCGATCGTTGTGACAAGGTATTTCGGGGGAATATTGCTCGGAGCGCCAGGATTGACAAGGGCATACGCAAAAAGCGCCGCAATGGGGATTGAGGCGGCCGGCATCATAAATAATATTCTTTGCACGATATTTAAAATAAAATCAACCTACTCCAATATCGGTAAAATCCGGAATGCAATGGCGGGGAGAGGATACGCCGTAGAAGACATTGACTTCGCGGAAGAAGTCGATATATGCGTGGCGGTCCCTGAAGGGGAAGAGAAAATATTCAGCGATCTGATAGACGAAGTCACCGGAAAAAGCGCAATAATAATAAAAGACACTCAAAAATATTGTCAGAAGTAGTATAATGTTTTTCAGTGGTTTTTCTGCAAGGAGGGGAAATTATGTCAGGACATTCAAAGTGGGCTAATATAAAACACAAGAAAGAAAAATCCGACTCAATAAAGGGGAAGGTGTTTACCAAGCTCGGGAGGGAGCTTGCGGTTGCTGTCAAGGCAGGCGGTCCGGATCCCGAAGCAAATGCAAGACTCAAGGACGTCATCGCAGCTGCGAAAGCGGAAAATATGTCAAATGAAAGCATCGAACGGAGCATCAAAAAGGCCTCCGGAGATGTAAATACCGCAAGCTACGAAGAGATAACCTATCAGGGCTACGGTCCGGAGGGTGTTGCCATAATAGTCGAGGCGATGACGGACAACAGGAACAGGACAGCCGCCGATGTAAGGCATATATTTGACAAACACGGCGGGAATATGGGCACTACTGGCTGCGTCGATTTTCTGTTTGCAAAAAAAGGCGTGATACTTATTGAGAAGACAAAAGATGTTAATGAAGATGAAATAATGCTTGATGCCATCGAAGCCGGCGCGGAGGATGTAAATGTCGAGGACGAGTATATAGAAATACTGACCGGGCCGAGCGAACTGCACGCTGTAAAAACTGAGTTGGAGAATAAGCATAAAATCGAGTCAGCCGACATAGACATGATACCATCGACCTACATCAGCATCGCCGACGAAAAGCATGCGGAGTCGATGGCAAAGCTTATAGACGAGATGGAAGAATACGAAGACGTGCACAATGTGTATCACAACTGGGAGCAGGCCGAGTAAACTTGCAGCCATGGATTGGCTGAGTTAAAATATTATTTAAGTCGATGCGATACAGCAGTTTGAACGCAGAGGGGAAATTTTGAGAAAGCTTAAAATAGCTATATTACTGGCATCAACTACGCCTATGGCGCAGATATGCCTTCTTGCAATATTGCCGGATGTCCAGAGCGCGTTTCCGGGCGCCAGCACTGCAATGATCCAGATGATTGTCACACTGCCGACGCTTGTTGCGCTGGTATTGGGTGTTTTTGCCGCAAAGCTCTGCGATTTCATCACCAAAAAGACTTTGACGATAGCAGCGCTTCTGATCATGGGCATCGGAGGACCGATACCCCTGTTTTTTCACGGCAGTATCTGGTGGCTGCTTGCTTCAAGCGCATTTCTCGGTGTAGGTTCCGGAATAACAATGACAACGACCTCCGCTCTGGTCACAGAGCATTTCGAAGGCAAAGAGAGGGACACTCTGCTCGGATTGCAATCCACAGCCGTCAGCGGAGGAGGCGCTCTGCTATCGCTGATAAGCACTGCTATGGTAGCGATAAGCTGGCATTATATATATTCAATATATGTGATTTATATAATTTTTGCGCTGATATGCATCCGGTGGCTGCCGAAGGGGATCATAGAGAAAAATCTGAAAAGATCCGGCAAGGTCAGGTTGCTTAACCGGAATATTTTCAAACTCATGATTTTAAGATTTTCGTATTGCTTCGGAGCGTATTTCTTTGCAAACTGCTTTGCTCTAATGCTCAAGGATGCTTCGATGGGAGATGCCGTGAAAGCGAGCGTCGGCTCTTTTGTATATACGCTTGCGGGTATCCCCGCCGGTCTTGTTGTCTTTCGGTACATGAGCCGGATGAAGCGCTATTCTCAGAGCGTCTGCTCGGCAATGGCAATTATAGGGATGCTCTTGTTGTTTGCCGGAAAAAGCTACGGAGCAGTGCTTATCGGGGCGTTCATCTGTGGCTTCTCTTACGCGCTTTATGCGCCGCTGAACATTACGCGGACTGTTCAGCAGGCGCGGCCGGGAACTGTTCCCATGGCTATTGCGGCGGTCAACGCTTCGGGTAATCTCGGATTGTTCATAACAGCTTTCGCTGTCGCGGGAATGACAGGAAATCTCGGCATCGGATATAAAGAAATGTTCGGATATGCCGCTTTATTGCTCGTAGTTCCCATGGTGATCGCGCTGCCGGGTCTGAGGCGGAAAATCAATGCGAACCGATAGTTTACTTAAACAATTAAATTATATTGAATCTCCGAATTTGCCTGAAGCTCCTGTCAGTCTTGCGCTGGTTGACGGGAGGATCGATGCCGGGATCGCCGATAGTTTGGAAAAGCTTGGCATCTCATACGTCAGGACTCAAAAACACCCAGCCTTGCCGGAAGATGTCGCTTATCACCCCGACATGATGTTCTGCCACATCGGAGGCCGCGATATCGTATATGCCCCGGAGACTTGCACGGAGACTCTCATGGAACTTGAGGAGTACGGATTCAACCTTATTTCCGGCAATTTGCGGCTAAAAAGCACATATCCGGACGATATTGCATACAATGTCGCAATCGTAGGCAAATATGCGTTCCATGATTTCAGGCATACGGACTCCATACTGCGAAACCGGCTTGAAGAAAAAGGGTTCGAGCTTGTCAAAATAAAACAGGGATATGCTAAATGCTCGATATCTATACTCGGCGGCAATTCTGTAATAACATCTGATAAAGGCATCCGTGCGGCGATGCTCAAACATTCCGTAAATACCCTGGCGATCGAGCCCGATAAAAATATTCATCTTGGCAATTTCAGCAACGGGTTCATTGGCGGGTGCACGGGAAAAATCGGCTCTGACAAGCTTGCATTTACAGGGGATGCCGAAAGGCTGGGCTCATATGATATTGTCTCCGAATTCACGAAAGCAAACAATATAAGCATCATCAGTCTCGGCAGCGGGAATATCAGGGACATGGGTTCGGTGATACCGCTGGCAACATATTGAAGCTCTTTCCGGGAGTTTGCAAAATTTATTTTTTTTGTGAGAGAATTCTTTTTATTTGCCGGCAATGTATTGACAATAGCGTTTATAATGGTACAATATGTTGTGTAAGAAAAACATTGCATACACAAGATAAGCGCAAAGCAAACAGCGTGTGCAAGGTTTTTTTATAAGTTTAGCCAATGATAAAACCTGTAAAAATGCTTCAGACAAATGGCAGGTTGGAAACTAATGAAGAGAATTATCCGGGGAAAAAAAGAGAGTGAAAACTCTCTTTTTTTCATTTATCCGCCGATGTTGCCCTTATATACCACACTATGCTAATATGTACATATGGAGTAGCTTTGCGGATTTTGTCCGATTTGAAAGAAGGGTATGATATCCGAATGAGGATAATTGGTTTTACGGGAGCCAGCGGGACCGGAAAAAGCCACAGGGCTCTTTGGGTAGCAAAAGAAAAAGGGACGGATTATTTCATTGACGACGGGCTGCTGGTGAGAGGCAACAGTATCCTGGCCGGCGTGTCCGCAAAAAAAGAGGGGACTAAGATCGGCTCTGTAAAACGCGCGCTTTTTACTCACAGGGAACATGCGGATGAGGTCAAAAAGGCGATCAAGGCTTACAAACCCGAAAGCATTCTCATATTGGGGACCTCTGATAAAATGGTCGACATGATCGCCGGAAATCTCGGATTGCCTTATGTGGATGAGTATGTAAGCATAAATGATGTAGCGGATGATTTTGAGATTAAGCAGGCGCTTTCCACAAGAAAAGAACAGGGAAAGCATGTCATACCTGTTCCCACGTTTGAAATAAAACAGGATTTTTCGGGATATTTTCTTGATCCCCTGCAGATATTCAAGCGCAGGGCAAAGGGAAGCTATCAGCTTGTCGGAGAAAAATCCGTTGTGAGGCCTACGTTCAGCTATATGGGGAATTACACCATCTCGGATTATACTATATTCCAGATAATCGAATATATCGTTCTGAAAAAAACAGAGGGCGTGAATAAAATTTCCAGATTCAGGGCAGAAAACCGGCCTGAGGGCATTTATATCGAAATGGATCTGGTATTACTTTACGGGTATCCTATACAGCCGCTCGTCAAGGAGATAAAAGAAAGGATACGAAGCGAAATAGAACAGCTTACCGCGCTGAATATAAGGACTCTTAACATAATGGTAAAAAGCCTTGTTGTCGCGCCTAAACAGTAAACGTAATTTGAAGCGGCTAAAATAATATGCTTACACAGAATATTTTCTGAAATACCCGACAAGCTTTTGAATGCTTCTCGGAACGGCGTCGCGGGAATTCTTCCATGATGCGTCCTGATTTATATAATCGAATTTTCTGGCAAACCAGTTGATATCCTCTCCCACTCTGTCTAAATTTTCTGTTTGGAGTTTAAAGAGCTCCCGCAGAAAATCATCCTTCTTATCCTGTTTGAGCGACTTCCCGCAGATGTCAAGAATCATCGCGAGATGATAAAGACAAAAACCTTTTCCCGAGTTGAACTTTATCCTGAAATCAGGTTCCTTTGCCCACAGATAAAGCATCGTATCAATATATCTTTTCATCGTGGCATCGAGTTTGTCGCAAATCGCGCAGCTGCTTTGCTCATCATGCAGGTAGGCAGCCAATTTTGTCAGTTCAGGATCTTTTTTTCTTCCGGGTTTGAGAGCGTCAGAAAATTTATTTTTAAGTATCTCTGTTGTCGATTTGAGGTGGGTATCTATGATGAGTGCCAGACCCAGAATGTTTTCCCTGGAGTAATAGAGCATTTCAAAATGTTTTTTGCAGAAGCCTTTTTTGTTAAGTTCAAGACGCTGGTCTGTTTCCATCAGGGAAGGCCCGAGACAGTATCCCACCGACTCATTCTCGAGACGCTCGTGAAGCAGACATAGCGGACATTCGCAATCCTCCTCGAAGACCTCTGTCACGGGAATAGAATACAATTTTTTTATCATCTCGCACCCCCTGTGATATGATTATATCGTACAGCTGCCGCCCGGGCAAACAAAATCGAAAAACCCCCTGCCTGTTTGATTGTTAGCTTGTCTTGGAACGGGGGTAAATATCACCTGATAGTGCGGCTGATATCAACAGGTAAAGGCCGACAATACGGCGGGACCGGAAATATTACGAGGCGCGCATGAAATACAGAGGCTATGAAATAATCGAAAACAGCAGTGGGGTTCTGGTGAAGAATGTGCGGGATTTTGACCCGTCGCACATTTTTGAATGCGGCCAGTGCTTCAGGTGGAACAGGGAAATTGACGGAAGCTACACGGGTATTGCCTTCTGGCGGGTAATAAATGTGCATCGCGACGGCGAAAATATACTCATAAACAATACCGGAGCAGATGACTTCAAAAACATATGGTATAAGTATTTTGATCTCGGCACAGATTATTCTGAAATAAAATCCGCGGTGGCAAAGGACGACATCATGAGAAGAGCAGTGAGCTATGGCTGCGGAATGAGGATACTGCGGCAGGAATTTTGGGAAACGCTTATATCGTTTATTATTTCATCAAATAATAATATACCGCGAATAATGAAAATAATCGAAAAGCTTTCAGCGCAGTGCGGGGAAGAGATAAAATATGGCAACAAAACATACCACACGTTTCCTTCCGCCGCCGCTCTTTCAAATGCGTCGCCGGAAGAAATCGGGATATGCCGCGGCGGCTACAGATGCGGGTATATATCGGGCACATCGGCCAAAATGGAAATCGCTCGCATAGACAAAAAAAATCTTGAGAAGAAAAGCACTCCGGATGCGAGAAAAACCCTGCTGGAGTTCCCGGGAGTCGGGCCAAAAGTCGCGGACTGCGTACTGCTTTACAGCGGAATAAAATTTGATGTTTTTCCGACAGACGTCTGGGTCAAAAGAGTAATGGAATCATTGTATATTCACAAGCCCGCCAGTCTCGGAAAAATACAAAGCTTCGCTGCCGAACGCTTCGGCGCTCTGGCGGGTTTTGCCCAGCAGTATCTGTTTTACTATGCGAGAAAAAACAAATTAAGCTGAGTAAATTGCCGACAAACGCAGTATAACAACGAAAAAAGCATCATCATAAAGCAATTAGGAGAAATTTGTATAATTTCGCCGTTTGAAAAATTGGCGCGAGATCCGATTAGGTGCTATAATAAAAGCGCAGCGAATGATTCCTGAAATGAGCGATTAACCCCATTATTTTGAACCTACATCATTAATTCGGGAGTTCGTGTTTAAAGATATAAATCGGGCCTCTAACTAAATCGACGTCCGGCATGAGCCGGATGCTACGGCAGAGGAGGATTGAGACTTTAACAGGACACCCACCTAGTCTTTGGCTAGGTGTCAAAATATGGGCCAACGCCATTTCGGGGTTTAACGTCAACAAGAGCGCGAGAGCTTTTGTTGACGTTTTTATTGTTTCGCGATTTGTTGTATAATATAGCTAAACGCTGACTTTGCTCTGATTTTAACTGTGGAGGTTTCCCGATATGTGCGGACGACTCTATACCGATGCAAAAACCATGGCTGCAAGAGACCCGGCTGCAAGAGGAGTGCTGGAAGTAATACTTCTTTATCCCGGTTTTCATGCGCTCGTATGCCACAGGATAGCCCATTGGCTGTATCGAATAAAACTTAAATTTCTTGCAAGGATCGTTTCGAATATTTCAAGATTCTTTACAGGCATTGAAATCCATCCCGGAGCACAGATCGGCAGCAGGATTTTTTTTGACCACGGAATGGGTATCGTTATCGGGGAAACCGCGGTAGTCGGCGACAACTGCACGATTTACCACGGAGTCACTTTGGGAGGCACCGGAAAGGAAACAGGGAAACGCCATCCGACGATTGGGAATAACGTTCTTTTGGCCGCCGGAGCAAAAGTTCTCGGTCCTCTTACGATTGGAGACAACTCGAAAATCGGAGCGAATGCTGTCGTGCTCAATGATGTAGAGCCTGACACAACGGTAGTTGGTGTTCCGGGCAAAGCAGTCAAGCATAAGGGCGAAAGGATAATCGAATCGGTTGAGCTTGACCAGGTGCACATACCGGATCCTGTTTCACAGGAAATATGCAGGCTGCTTTCGAGAATTGAAAAAATTGAGGAGAAAATCGATATCGACCCATAAAATTTGGAGGATAGAATGAGACTTTACAACACTTTGACCCGGAAAAAAGAGGATTTTGTGCCGCTTGAAGAAAACAAGGTTCGCATGTATTCGTGCGGTCCGACCGTCTATAATTTTTTTCATATAGGCAATGCAAGGCCGTTCATTATCTTTGACGTTTTGAGAAGATATCTTGAGTACAGGGGATTTGAAGTTGAGTTTGTGCAGAATTTTACCGACATCGACGATAAAATGATAATGAATGCCGCCGCCGAAGGAATAACCGTATGCGAAATGGCAGACAGATATATAAAAGAGTATTACGAGGACGCAAAGGGTCTAGGCATAAGGAATGCAGACGTTCACCCGAGAGCGACTGAAAATATCGGAGCAATTATAGAATTGATAAAAAAACTTGAAGAAAAAGGGTTTGCATATGTCGCAGGAGGGGATGTGTACTTTGACACCGAAAAATTTTCGGAGTACGGAAAACTCTCGGGACAAAACCTTAATGACCTCGAATCCGGAGCAAGGATAAACGTCTCTGAAAACAAGCGCAATCCGATGGATTTTGTCCTGTGGAAAGCGCAAAAGCCCGGGGA
>JAQVNH010000030.1 GCA_028703215.1 Eubacteriales bacterium | reverse complement strand
GCATGCCTTGACTTCGGGATACCGGTATATCCTTTCGGCAACCTTATCAAATCCCTCGCCCCTTTGCGGCGTGACCTTTACCTCGATCAGAGCGGACACGCTTTCCTTATCGGTTTTGTCCCAATTTATCAAAGTATTGTATCCCGCTATTATACTTTCATCTTCAAGCTTTTTGATCTCCTTGCGGACCTCGTCCGCGCTTTTATTCAGCATCAATGCGATCTCTTCTGCGCTGAACCTGCCGTTTTTTTCAAGTATCTCCAGCAACTCATCCATATTTCCCGCTCCTTTCAAACGATTCTATGAATCATTTGCATATTTTACGATCACGACTGTTATAAATAAAAAATCCCTCGCCCCTGCAAAAGCAGGGACGAAGGAATCATTCGCGGTACCACCCCGGTTGATGCCGTAAAGCATCCACTCGACCGATGACGCAGCTTGCTGCACATCGTCCCTTTTAACGCCGGGCGCGCCATCCCTGTTTCAGGAACATCTAATCTCTGATTTTCCGGGAGGAGCTCCGGGGCTGCTTTCCGACTGATCCTTTCACCGGTCTTTCACTATCACCGGCTCGCTTTGAAAAGTTTCAGACATACTTTTCCCCTTCATTGCTTTTAATCTTGATATTTGGTTTTCAACATTATACTAAAAGGCCGTATATAATGCAATACTGCCTAATTCTTACGCGATTTATTCCGCTTTTTCATCCAGCTGGTCTTTGAATTTTTCGAGCATTGCCGCGATTTGGTCTCTGAGTGATTTCAGCTCCATCTTCGCATCAACGAGCTTTTCTCTTTCGGCTTCTACCAGGCTTTCGATTTCCGCCTTGTCTGCAAGCGCCTGATCCCTTGCCTCAATTGATATCCTTTCGGCCGTATCTTCCGCTTTGATCAGAACATCGGCTATCTTTTTCCTGTCCGCCTCTATCTTCTGAGCCTTTTCTGAGATTTCATCATACTTGGCTTTGATTTCCTTGTAGGCCTTCTTAAGGCCATCGGCTTCATTCTCCTTCTCTCTGAGCTTGCTGTCGAATTCTTTAAGAATATTTTCGATATACTCGTTTACATCCTCTTTGTTGAATCCGAAAAGTGAAGAACCGAACCTGCTTTGAGCTGACATAGATATCCCCTCCGCATCTGAACTTGTTTACATTATAGAATAATTTACCATATTTGTATAGAGAAATAAATAATGCAGACGACTCTTGCATTCGCCTGCATTATTTTAACTGTCTCCTATTGGAAAAAATCTATCTGTTTATAAATCTAAATCTCTCTTTTATGAAATCTTTGCTCTTTACTGATTGATACTTTTCTCGATCCACTCGGAAAAAACAGCTTTACTGTTCATTCCTCTTATCTTTTCGGCTATTTCGCCGTTTTTGAAAATCATTATAGTCGGTATGCTTATGATCCTGTATTTAGCTGCCAATGAAGGCTCCTCATCAACGTTTACCTTGCCGACTTTTAGTTTTCCGTCATAATGAGCTGCAAGCTCTTCTATAATAGGGGCAACTGCCATACACGGACCGCACCATCCTGCCCAGAAATCGACCAAAACCGGCAATTCGGACTTCCCGACTTCCTGCTCAAAATTCATACTTGTAAGTTTTAAGACTTTATCGCTTGCCATTTTATGTACCTCCGTAAATATGTTATTCATAATTGTTGCTTATTTATACCCTTTCGTTTTCTGTTTAAACTCTTTTTTATTTTTTTTGCATTTTGAACTGATATATAATATAAAATGTATAACAAATAAAAAGCATCCACGGAGGAAACAATGCGAGCAGCAGGTAAAATCAAGGTAGAATCAATAGTTCCGGCGAGTCTCTCAAGACTCTCCGACATATCATATAATTTATGGTGGTCATGGAACAGCGAACTTTCAGAGCTTTACAGTGAAATTGACAGCGATCTGTGGGGCAAATCAGATGGCAATCCTGTCCGTTTTTTAAAACTAGTAAACTGCGGGCGGCTTGATGAAATGTCAAAAAACGCTGACTTTATGTCCAGGTATGATCAGCTGGTAAAAAAATATGACGATTATCTTACGGAAAAAAATACTTGGTTTTCTGATAATCACAGCGATGACAATGACATGAAAATCGCATATTTTTCAGCGGAATACGGATTATCTCATGTGCTGCCAATATACTCAGGCGGCTTGGGCATTCTTTCGGGAGACCATTGCAAGACCGCTTCCGATCTGGGACTGCCGTTTACAGCAGTCGGTTTGTTTTACAAGCACGGATATTTCAACCAGTTTATAAATAGCTGCGGCGTACAGGAAACCGAATATCCGGACCTTGATGCTTCGATGCTTCCGATAAAGCCTGTCGAGGGAGTTGACGGAAATCAAATGCATATCGGCGTGGATTTCCCCGGAAGGAAGCTCTATGCAAAGATCTGGCAGGTATCGATAGGAAGGGTTTCTCTTTATCTGATGGATACTGATACGGATATGAACACCCCCGACGATCGGGCGATCACTTCGCGTCTTTATGGCGGCACTATGGAAACCAGGATACAGCAGGAGATACTTCTGGGGATCGGCGGCGCCAAAGCACTTGACGCAGTAGGTATCAAACCTGATGTTTATCACATGAACGAAGGACACTCCTCTTTTCTGGCTTTGGAATTGCTTCGCAGGCATGTTCAGGATGGCGGTCGCAAATACAGCGAGGCTTTGGAAGCTGTGCGCTCTTCACTGGTTTTTACTACACACACATCTGTCCCCGCAGGCAATGATGTATTCCCATCCGGCGATGTCTCAAGGTATTTTAACGGGTTTTGGGATAAGCTTGGCATAAACATTGATGAATTTCTTCGTCTTGGTGTTCGGGACAATGATATCCATAATTTTAATATGACAGTGCTGGCACTGAATTTATCGGGTTACAGAAACGGAGTAAGCGAGCTTCACGGAGAAGTCTCCAGAAAAATATTCAACAGTCTCTGGAGCGAACTCCCAACCTGCGAGGTCCCTGTAACACACATAACAAACGGAGTTCATGTGCAAACCTGGCTGTCCGGCTATATGAAAAAATTATACAACAAATATTTCCGTAATAATTGGGAAACTGCTTTGTTTGATCCCGAAATTTGGGCAGATGCCAACAATATACCCGATCAGGAATTATGGTCTGCTCACCTTAAGTTAAAAAGAGAAATGATAACTTTTATACAGCACAGGCTTATGAGGCGCCGCCAGGGATGCGGTTCCGATCCGCTTGAGGCTGAAGCGGCAAGATATTTGCCGGATCCCAATGTTCTGACGATCGGCTTTGCGCGCAGATTTGCAACTTACAAGAGGGCTGACCTCATATTCAGGAATATCGACCGGATACGGAAAATCATAAATGCTCCAAATAAGCCTGTTCAACTAGTCTTCGCAGGTAAAGCTCACCCGGCAGACAAGCCCGCCCAGGAAATTATAAGGAAAATTACCGAGATATCCCGTCAGGACGGTTTTGCCGGAAAAATCTTCATCCTTGAAAATTATGATATGTCTTTAGCTGAAAAGCTCGTAAGCGGAGTTGACGTGTGGATGAACAATCCCAGAAGACCCTTGGAGGCTTGCGGAACAAGCGGACAGAAAGTATGCGCCAACGGAATACTCAATTTCAGCGTTCTTGACGGCTGGTGGTGCGAGGGTTATGACGGAGAGAACGGCTGGGTAATCGGCAGCGATAATACTTACGCAAATGATCACGAGCAGGACAATGCCGATAGCGACACGATTTATGATGTCCTGGAAAATGATATCGTGCCTATGTATTATGACCTCAACAGCAGCGGCATACCCGAAAAATGGATTCATAAAGTTCGCAAATCGATTTCATCCCTTTCACACAAGTACAGCACCCAGAGGATGCTGATTGATTACACCGTAAAAATGTACATCCCGTTGCATAGGCGTTTTCACATTATGGAAGATAACGAATACAGCTGCTCAAAACAGCTTTCCTCATGGAAAAGCATGATCAGAAGCAAATGGAACAGCGTATCAATAAAATTGCCCGGTAATGTGCCGCATTTCGAAGAGCACACTATCCCCCATGGCAGTCCTGTTGGCCTTAGCGTATCGGTCGATCCCGGAGAGCTTGACACAGAAGATTTACTGGTCGAGGTGTATTATGGCGCTCTCGGTCCCAACGGCAATGTGATTAACGCTAAAACAATGGAAATGAGCGTTTCAGACACTTTGGAAAATGGGACCGCAATATATTCAATAGATCTTGCGCTCCCCGGAAGCGGAGAATTCAGCTATACATTCAGGGTGTTTCCATATAATAAAGCTCTTATTAATAAAATGGATATGGGAATGATTAAATGGCTTTAAAAAATGCTTTATAGCTCAACCCTCAGGCACATTTTTGTCATATATTTTTTTTAACTTACGGAAAGGAAGGATAAGATGTCGGACCGGATCACAATCTTCAAGCCTTATTACAACATGAGCACACAGGAGTCTCTATTGCAGCTGAAATCCCAACCCGAAGGGATCTCAGCTGAAGAAGCCCGACGCAGGCTTGAGCTTTACGGCTCAAACGAGTTAAAAGAGGGAAAGAATAAATCCTTTTTTGAAAAGCTGATCGCGCAATTCAAGGATGTAATGATCATTATTCTGCTCATTGCGGCTATCATCTCCGGCTTGCTCGGAGAACTCACCGACACCTTTATTATTCTGGCAATAGTCATTATAAATGCCATTATCGGCGTCACTCAGGAAAGCAAAGCCGAAAAAGCGCTTGAGGCGCTCAAGAAAATGTCATCCCCGAAGGCAAAGGTAATAAGGGACGGCCAAGTTATAGTGATGGATGTTAAAGATATAGTAACCGGCGATATCGTACTTCTGGAGGCGGGCGACTATGTGCCCGCGGATCTGCGCCTTCTTGAGGCGGTAAATCTCAAAATCGACGAATCATCCCTTACAGGCGAATCCTTTGCCGTAACAAAAATCACCGATGCCTTGGAAAAAACCGATCTGGTAGCCGGCGACCGAATAAATATGGCTTACAGTTCATGCATAGTCACAAACGGCAGAGGAACGGGAGTCGTTGTTGCAACCGGAATGGATACTGAAGTCGGTAATATCGCAAAATATATAACCCATGCCGAAACAGAACAGACTCCGCTCCAAAAGAAGCTTGCGGAGCTCGGGAAATATCTCAGCATCGCAATACTTGCCGTAGCCCTGGTAGTGTTTGTCGTCGGCCTCATAAACGGCCGCAAGCTTGATGTCATGTTCCTGACTGCTGTCAGTCTTGCAGTCGCGGCAATACCGGAGGGCATGGTAGCCATCGTCACCATTGTTCTTGCTATGGGCGTTCAAAAAATGTCAAGGAAAAACGCGATAGTACGAAAACTTCCGGCCGTTGAAACACTTGGCTGCACCGAAGTCATCTGTTCAGACAAGACCGGTACCCTGACACAAAACAAAATGACCGTTAAAAAAATATATGTAAACGGAGAATTAGCGGAATCCGCCTCCGCGGACCACAGCAGCGCAAGTTTTGAAACGGCGGCGCAGATAATGTCTCTGTGCAACGATTCCAGACTGAAAATTGATGAAAACGACCGGCCAGTATTGGCAGGCGATCCAACGGAAACAGCGCTCGTGGAATATTCTTTCATAAGCGGCTACAACATGAACGAACTCGCAGTCAGGATGCCCAGAAAATCCGAAATACCGTTCGATTCAGGCAGAAAGCTTATGACGACCGTCAACAGCTTCAACGGAACTTACAGGATACTCACAAAGGGCGCGTCAGATATTCTCGTGACAAAGTGTTCCGGGATCTTGACACCATCAGGAGTCACTGAATTGAGCGACGGGCACAGGCAGAGCATAAACCTCGCAGCCAGTAAAATGGCGCAGAAAGCTCTTAGGGTTCTCGCGCTCGCCTACAAAGATGTGGATGACATCCCCGACCCGATGACAACTGAAAATGTTGAAAACGATCTTGTGTTTGCCGGACTTGTCGGAATGATCGATCCGCCCAGACCCGAAGCGGCCCTTGCCGTTAAAACATGCAAGCTTGCGGGGATCAAGGCAATCATGATAACCGGCGACCACCGCGACACGGCAGCGGCAATTGCAATGGAACTCGGCATCATCAATGATGAAAGCCAGGTCATAACCGGCGCCGACCTGGATAAAATAAGCGACGAGGATTTCCTTCTCAAAGTCCGCGACTACAAGGTTTACGCTCGCGTGTCGCCTGAGCACAAGGTTCGAATCGTTCAGGCATGGAGAGATAATACTAAAGTTGTGGCAATGACAGGCGACGGAGTAAATGACGCTCCGGCGCTGAAAAAAGCAGACATCGGCATCGGGATGGGCATCACGGGAACAGATGTTTCAAAGGGAGTCTCCGACATGGTTCTTGCGGATGATAACTTTGCCACCATCGTGGACGCGGTCAAGGAAGGAAGAAAAATATACAGCAATATCAGGAAGGCGATACAGTACCTGCTTTCATGCAACACCGGAGAAGTGCTCACAATGTTTATTGCAACTCTGCTGAACTGGCAGACCTTGCTCCCGATACATCTGCTGTGGGTAAATCTTGTTACGGATGCTTTTCCCGCGCTTGCACTCGGCGTTGAGCCGGAAGAAAACGACATCATGCTCCAAAAGCCGAGAAAGGCCAACAGCAGCATATTTTCGGGCGGAGTCGGAATAAATTTAATATATCAGGGAATAGTTGAAGGCATGATCGTGCTGGCGACATATTTTGTCGGGTGGAAGCTTTATTCTGAAAGCATAGGAATAACAATGTCATTTATGACTTTGGGACTCATACAGCTGGCGCACAGCTACAATGTGAGATCCAACGACAAGTCCATCTTCCGTTTGGGTGTTTTTTCAAACAAATATCTGAACATGGCTGCCATACTGGCCGCAGTACTGCAGGTTTCGATCGTTGTTATCCCGCCCCTCAATATTCTATTTAAGGTCGAACACCTTGACATGACCCAGTGGGCAATAGTTGTCGGATCCTCGCTATTGATAATCCCGGTAGTAGAAATCGTAAAACTATTCAGCGGAATCAAAAAGCGCAAAACCGAAGCGGCCGAATAGCAACTGCTTAAATAATGACTGATGCATAGTAGATATAAATTTCCATATATTATAATATATTGACATAATTTATTATAAATGGTAAACTTTGTTCATTATAATTTGGGAGGAACATAATGACAAGGTCCACCGGAATAATCAAAAGAGTCGATTCCATCGGAAGAATAGCCATTCCAAAAACTCTCAGAAAACTGCTCGATATCGACAATGAATATAAAGTTGCAATCTGCCTCGAAAAAAATGTGATACATATCAAAAGATATGAAGGATCGTGTGTTTTTTGCGGAAAAACAGGAAAGATGAAAATGTTCAGACAAAAATACGTCTGCTCAGAATGCCTCAATAATATTCCGATCATTTGAATTATACTTATTGTTTTGTTTTTGATTTTCTTGAATGTGAAAATATCAGAGCTATCCCAAGCAAAAACAGCCCCAGAATAAGCGCGGGGATCCAAAACAACAGGGCAGCTTCGATTTCAAATGTTTTAAACGCCTCTCCCCCGCTGACATATGTTGTCGGAGTCCCGAAAACAACGCCTAAAATAAGCCCCGCAGCGAACACTACGACTGCGGCGATCGTAAATATTTTCGCTGCCGTGCAGCCCTTGCAGCAAACTTTACTATTTTTCACAAAGCACCTCCCGTATAACTTACTCTCAAGCTAATGATATCATGACGGAAAGCTTAACATCAATTTTTATTTCATGAAATGCGTAATATAAAATGTTGATCGGACGCCGCCAGGACTGGTGCCGCATACACAGGAATAACAGATCATATTTTATGTATTTCTCCTGTAATTCAACTTTCTTCAGCTAAACCAATCACATCCCACAACGCCATTTTGTTCTTTAAGAGAAATTCCTTTCTCGCATTATAATCATAAGAAATTTCGGAATTAAAGACAGAATATAAAATTTTCCAAAAGTGATTGCGCGGATTGGCGTAGTACTGTTTTTCCCTCAGTGATATTATGCTTGGCAGCGACCCGAGGATCAGTATTTCGGATTCTTTATTGATTATAGGTTCAAAGGAAGCCGGCATATCATTTGCATCCTATCAATTTTCTGAATACGGCTATTTATTCAGCAGGTCTTTATAGGCCTTGTCGAAAAGGTCCTTGAGCATAACCCTCTCCCGTCAGTATATATGTAATATCCCCAACCCATACCTTGTTCTTCTGCGTGACATCGAACTCCCGGTTCAAAAGGTTGGGCTGAGCATCTTTCTTTGCCGCCTTGCTGTAACGGCCATGACTTTTGCGGGGATACTTTGCTTTCAGACCGTTTTCCTTCATTATGCGCTCAACACGCTTGTGATTAATATGAACCCCTCGGCTCTGTAACTCGTGTAATATTCGTTTAGAGCCATATCTTGCCTTGTATTCTAGGAAGATACTCTTGATAATGTCTGACAGCACTTGCTTTTCGGCTTCTCTTTTGCTGAACTTTCGGTTTATTGCGTACTGATAACTCGATCTTGCTATTCTGAGTACCTTGCACATAAGCCTGATGCTGTAAACATGTTTGTTCTCGGTGATAAAAATTACCTTCTCTTTCGTTTTCCCTTGAGGAAGGCCCGGTACTTTTTTAGTATTTCGTTTTCCTGTTCTAATTGTTGGTTTTGCTTTTCAAGCACCTTGATCCTATATTCTGAGTCTATGCGGGCGTTTCCCGGTCCTTTAAAAGCCTCCTCTCCGTACTTATCCTGTTCTCTTAACCATCGGTATATTGTTTGTTCTGAAATTCTAAGAGCATCTGCTACCTCTGTCACCCTAAGGCCTTCCTCAAGTACTTGTTTGATTGTTTGCTTTTTATATTCCCTGCTGAAAGTTCGTCTACCCATCTGATCACCTCCATGAAAATTGTATTATTATCTTCTCTGAGGTGTCAATATTTGAGGGGAAGTCCAAAAGCCTTATATTCCTTAAGCAGTAAGTATAACTACC
>JAQVNH010000029.1 GCA_028703215.1 Eubacteriales bacterium | reverse complement strand
CCTGCTTTTCCATCCCTGATCATTCCAAAAACCTTTCTTATTTTATCTGCTGCCGATTTGAGATATTCGATCAGATTATTGTCTGTATGTAATTTTGTGGCCGGACCCCCGGACATATTTTTTCTGTCGACAGCTTTGAGGATCTTATTGACCTTTAAACTCCCGTATTTCCGGTAAGTTCTCAGAAGGGATGTACTGTGAGGGACAGGCTCGTCCATCGGGATGCGGCAGAAACGTTTGAGCATGTAATTTTCATTTACATTTCTTACAAGCGCCTCGTATCCCCATGAGTTAAGTCTTTTGAGGAACATTAGTCTCAGGAAAGGCCTCACCGGAACGCTTCCCCTGCCGATCCTTACATTGAAATCCTTGATTATGTGCTCTTCAAATCTTTCGTCATTGAGTGTTTTATCCGCCGATAAAAGTGCGGGAGGAAAATTTGGCTCGTCAGTAAGCAATGCCGCTTCTTCTATTGTGATCTTTCCCTCCGCGTATTCGGGGTAATCCAACCTCAGCATTGACAACACCTCGCAGCCAAAGACATAATATATTCCCTGCATGTCTATTATACATTAAAATAATTGGTGTTTACGGAAAACCTTTATTTATCCGGCGAATTATTCAGGCCTTTTTTTGAATTTTTCCTTCTTATGCTTAAAATGACCGCTGCAATAAGAACAGTGACAGAAGAAACCGTGATTATTGCGCCCGTAATAAATTTATCCGGAATAAACTTAAGCTCAACAGAATGACGGCCGGCAGCCATTTCAAAGCTGAGCAGACAGTTGTCAAGAGCGAATGTCTCTTTCTCGAGTCCGTCGACCTTGACTTTCCAGCCCTTGTCATAAGGGATAGTCATTACCATATACCCGTCTTCCGGAGCGTTAATCGTTCCGCTCATACTTGTATCCGAAAAGCTTTCAACAAGCATGGATCGGTCTTTGATTATCGAAATGGCTTCTTCGAATTTTTCTCTCTCCAGTCCGTAGAGGTATAAATTAAGACTGCCGTTTTTCGGAGAATTTTCTCTGAATGTCAGTTGGACCACGATTTCTGTTCCTGCCTCGATATATCCAAGGTTGACCATAGTTGCTCTGGTTCCGTTGAATCCTACCGATTTCCCTTCAAAAAACGCATATGCGCCGTTTATGTCGTTAACCGGAGGATCGATATACATATAGATATGCTGGCTCTTTTCAACATAAGTCTTTATTTTGCATACTGAAATATCCCTTTCGTCATGCCTTGTAAAAGCGTAATATTTGTAACCGCTTTTACTCGTGAATTCCATGTTCGTCAGATCGCCATGCTCCTGATCAAGAGGCACAAGAATGTCATATATTCCCGAAAGAGCCGCATAAAGCTTGTTTTGGGCATCAAATGGCATTGACCAGCCGCTTTCCCATTCTTTTATGTCATAGCCCGAATGGATCCCCGGCGGCAAAACATACGGATTTTCAAAAACTATTATTTCATCGTTTTCTTCTATCTGGCGGAACATGCTTTCGTCGATTGCGAGGTCTCTGTATATCATATACTTTATCCCGAAAAATGAATCAGCCAAAATGTCTGAGCCTTCATATTTATAACTGTTGATTCCGTTGCTGTGAAACCCGATATTTTCAAACAATTTAACAGGTTTTTCCTGTATCGTCGACGCAAATATCGAAAGGCCGTTATATCCGTACAATGCCGGATCATTTGTTGTTCTGGGCGGAAATACTTCCATACGGAAAAAGCTGTCATCGTTCCCTTCAATTGATTCCACCGCTTCCCGGATCGCTCGCACCTCTGCGCCGCTGGAATATCCATCCCTTGTTGTATAGCCTTCCAAACCATCGACCTGCCATATGCCGCCGATAGTCCCGACAGCTATCTCGGCGATCATCGCAAACGCCAAAACCGCGATCAAATGCTCGTGTTTGGCATTGTCCCTTGCCCTGCCGTACGTCATGGCCGCAGCATATACAACTATGAAGATGATGCTTGCGTAGAATGAATAAAACTGAATTTCGGAGCCGATCTTCTGCCACAGTAGAATAAAGAAAAGTACAGAGGCACATATTGCTCCTATTTGCTTTCCCGTAAACTCGTCAAGCTTTTTGAAACCCTTATAGCACATAGATAAAACGAAGAAAATATATACGAATGAAAACCTGTAAGGCAATTGATTTGGAAAATGCTGCCCGTGCCATAAAAAATTCAGCACATTCGTATTAAAGCTTAAAATCAGAAAGAGCAGGAGTAATCCGTGCAGCAGTTTTTCTCTCAGTCGAATACTTTTGCTGAAAAAATACACAGGAACAAGAATCAGCACTATTATTCCGCTGTAAAGATTCGGCATGCCGTCTCTGATAGTCGGTTCCGCCAGCGTGAAATGCCTGCTTATAAAGTCGATCAAGTCATAGTATTGCGTAATCGAGCCCGGGATCTTATCGCCCGCCGCCGAAGACAATTGCAGCGCAAAATATGTGGGCAGCACGATTATGGCCGATATTCCGCCCCCCAGCAGGGACGCTCCTCCGAAAAGCGCTGTTTTCTTAAAAAGGAAAGAATTCTTTCTTTCCTCCTGATATTGAAACAGGCAGACGGGAAAGTAAAACAGCGTAAAAACACACGCAAAAAATGCCATGTAAAAATTCGATATTAGCGCCAAAGCAAGAGCGATGACATACAGCGCAAATTTGCCGTCCCTGACAAGCTTCACAAGCCCAAGGATTATGAGAGGAAGAAGGTATATCACATCCAGCCACATTATGTTCCAAGAATACGCCATGACAAATCCGGATAACGCGTATAGCAGAGAGAAACCTACCATAGCCAGATTCTTCTCTTTATAAACACCCTTGAGATATATTGCAAAAAATCCGCTGGCAAGTCCGACTTTTACCAATACAAGGAATAGTATCGCCTCAGTTAGAAATTCCTTGGGGAAAAACACTGTCAAAAGATTTATAGGACTGGAGATATAATAAGCAAGCAATGGAAGAAAGCTTGTCCCGAGTCCTGCTGTCCAGGAATACAGAAGACTCGAAAAAGATCGTAATTTATCCTGAAGATCTGCCACGAACGGGGCGTACTGGTGGTACAAATCAACGATCAGGATATCCCTTCCCGTTACCGGGAAAATCCCTCGAAGCATATATGCTATTCCCATAATAAAAGGCGGAAGCAGGAACGCTAAAAGTAATATGCGCTGTCTGTAAACCGACTCCCTGAATCTGACAAAAACTGAAGTTCTCTTTTGCGGGGATTTTGTCGTATCTTCCAATTCATATCTCCTTTTACCCGGTCTGGAATTATTAACTATAAGGCTTTCCGAAACATCTTCAAATATTATAGCACACCGGATATTTTTTTAAAACCAGGGGGACAGGTTAAGACCACGGGGACAGGTTTAGTGGCTCTTTTTAAGAGCCACTAAACCTGTCCCCGTGGTCTTATTGCTTAGCAAATGTGATTCTTATATAATAAATGAGGCTGAGACAAATTCAAAAAGCTGCATTGGGGAGGATCCATGACAGAGGTATCGCAAAACATTTTAAAAGCTCTTTCTAAAAATATATTAAATACAAAAATCGAATCCGGGCTTCTTTTTTTTGAAAGATTTACCGGAGAGCAGCTCGAGCTGTTCGGTGCTAATCCGCACTATAGAAGCCGAAGCCTATGTCCTTCGGGAGCATGCATCGACTTTTATTCTGATACAGAGTCTATCAGGCTCGGCTATACAGTTTTTGAAAGAGCAAGGGACTGGATGTACTTTGACTTATTTGTGAATGATAATTATATTAGTTCTACAGGATTTGACACTATTCAAAATGAATCGGGACAAGTAGATTTCAACGTCCCGGGATCAGGCAAAAACTCCAACCGAATCACCATATACGTTCCCCATCTTGTCCGCATCGGGATATCTTCTCTCGAAATCTCTACAGGCAGCAAACTGTCAAAAATCAAAAATAACAGGAAAACGATTTTGTGTCTTGGAGATTCTATAACCCAGGGCATGGAGGCAAAGTATCCGTCTTCAGCTTTCCCTGTAAAACTTGCCAGGCATTTCAAAGCGGATTTGATCAATCAAGGAATCGGAGGTTATGTATTCAATAAATCAAGCCTAACACCGGATTTTAAATTTGACCCGCATATTATTACTGTTGCCTACGGAACAAACGACTGGGAGGTCGTCAACTCCATTTCCGAATTTTATAAAAAGGCTTCTGTCTACCTTGAGGAACTAAAGGGAAAGTTTCCAATGGCAAAAATATTCGTCATTTCTCCTACCTGGCGAATAGATATGAATGAGCCCAAGAAATGTGGAACATTCAATGAAGTAAGCTCTTCGCTTTCAAATATATGCGGCAAGGACAACAATTTTATCTTTGTCGACGGACTTACAATGATGCCGAACGATCCGCAGTTTTTCACAGACGGTCTGCACCCAGGCGATGAAGGATTTAAACACTACGGGAAAAATCTGATCAGCAAGATCGAAACCGGATCGGCTTGACAAAAAACAAAGCCGGGCATTTCCCTCCCGGCTTCGAATGATCAAATTTCATCCCTTTTATTTTAAATAAACATTGAATCACACAATATACATTCTTTTCCCTTTATTGCATCTGAGAAAGAATGTCATTTAAAATATTGGTTAATGTTGCGCCCATCACAGCGCTTAAAATACCCATTACAATACCTGTGATCAGAATTGTTCTCGCCAGATTTTTCTTGTTGGGATTGACATCTCTTCCGAACGACCATTTGAATATAAGAAATATATTCAGCAGCGGTACGGCAAGAAGCAGAAACATTATTATGTACTGGCCGACAGTCATTACAGGCGCGCCATACTGGGGCTGAGGCCTGTATTGCTGGGGAGCAGTGTATACCGGCTGTTGGACATTTTGCTGCTGGACATCCATTTTAGCTCCGCACCCGTCGCAAAAAAGCGATCCCTGGGGTACCTGTTTTCCGCAATTCTCACAAAACATGTTATCACTCCTTCGTTATTTTTTAATTAGATATTTTTTATAATATAACTTCCAAATCAACTCTGAACTGCGATACTGCAATCCCGTATTGCTACCAGCTCGATCCGCCGCCTCCGCCTGAGCCTCCTCCGCTGAAACCGCCTCCGAAACTCCCTCCTCCGGAGGAGGAAGGCATAGATGTCATCGAAGAAGAGATATTGCTCATGCTGCTGCTTATCGCATTCGCAAAAATAACCGTGCTGAAGGTGCGGAACCCGCTTTGCGAGCTGTACCACTCCGGCTGGTCCATTGTAATATGCTCAAATTTTCTGGCCCATTTATCAGTGACATTCAGCACCAATGCGTATGGAAGAACATCGTAGAAATACTTGGGGTTTTCTTCCACCAGCGCGTTTATCCTGTCCTTTTCGGCATTTTCAATGAAGTTTCTGAGTCCGAGAATCCTCTCCATATAACGATCGCCAAGCTCTGTTCTTTTATTGCTCATGCAGGATAATGCCAAAATTGCGACGCTTACGGCAAAACCGAAAATAAACAGCAATCCTTGTCCGGAAGAAAATGAATAATAGATCACAGGCCCTAAAATGAATGCGTTCATCATTATTCCCGCAAAAACCATTCCAAATCTTTTTCTTGGGATAAATGTATCCCATCTGACGATCAGATTGACAATATACCATACCGGCAAAATCGCAACAGCTGCAAAACCAATCATCGAAATCCCCTCATACTCAGTACCTGCAATCAAAACAAACAGACTGAACAATGTAATAAATGTCGTTATATATGCGATAAATTTCAATACGACATTCATTACCTTTCCGGAAAATTTATAAACATTTTTTGACTTGTTGAGATTGTAAGCATTTTCGATCATTTTTTTGACCGAGTTGATAGTCACATAGAATATATTCTTAAGATCTTCCGTGTTGACGCTTCTTCCGTCTCCGTAATGGATGAAAAGCTTGTCAAACATCTCCTTTTCATAATTCTTGGCACCCGGATACATTTCTCTTGCTTTTGTAAGAGTAAAACTGGTTTTTGAGCCAAAGATGCCTTCTTTTTTGTTTTCGGTTATCGTTAGAAGATTCCTGTCTGCCCAGTAAAGAATAAGCGATGTGACATCCTTGGGATCTACCGAACCGTCGAAAATATATCCGATCTCTGCCGGTGTCAGATCCTCCGGGGCATAAAACTCAACTGTCGGAAAAATCCTTTTATTCCGGCCGTAAAAATACCACAGGACAAATGCCAGAATCGCAAAAAATCCAAGGAAAAGCATATAATACCTGCTTATGATCATCCCAAGAGTCAAATGTTCGACAGCATTCGTATAATAGCCTTCAGGCAGTTCAAGATCGATCGTTAGACCTTGATAGGGAGCCAGCCGCGTACCGAGTTTGCCGGAAATCACATTCCCGTCGACTCTGTATTCGATCTGTTTATTATCGGTATAACCCTGATACCCTGAATAAAAATCCAGTTTGGATTCATCAAAAGCAAAAGGCATAGTTATATTGAAGGTCACATTTTCAATATACGTGTCCCACTGGGTGCCGATAATGTTGAAATAAAGTCCGTCCATATCATCGACTTTATCTTTTCCAATGATGAACAGGTATTTGATCACATATGTTTCAAAGGTGTTTGCGTATTCGTCAGCATCGCCGATCTTTATATCAAGCCACTCTCCGTACCGGCTGGTGCTGTAGTCATAGCCGGGAATCTTGATGTTCTTGATAAATGCTCTGCTTCCGTCATATGTCGTCAGGGGAATATTTCTTATTATGCCATGGCGCGGCTCGGTGTATTTCACCGCTATCGTCTCAGTGACCTCATAGGTGTTGTCATCTCTGACATTCATGGTGACATCATATGAGTTTATTTCAAACGCCTCAAGGGCATATACTGACGTCCCGGCCAGCATAACAAAGACTATGGCAAAAACAAGCATGCCCAAACGCTTCATTCAAAGCCCCCATTTAATCTATGACATATCGTCGTCAAAGTTAGTAAATCCTTTATTTGTCCTGTTCTTAAAATTCCACCTTGACTGCTTCCCTTTCGGTTTCCTCAGCCATAAAGTACTGATACTTATTGAATTTCATGATAAGCGCAATGATACTTGAGGGGAATACTTCGACCTTGGTATTAAATGCTTTGACTACCGCATTGTAATACTTTCTCGATTGAGCTATATCACCCTCGACAGTCTCAAGCTCAGTCTGCAGCTGCACGAATCCTCCGTCAGCCTTAAGGTCGGGATAGCTCTCAGCTAATGCAAAAAGCGACTTAAGTGTTCCTGTAAGAGCATTCTCGTCCCTTTCCCTCTCCTCTATGCTCTTGTCTCCCTGCGCTTTGTTTCTGGCCGCGATCACCTTGTCAAAGGTTTCGGTTTCGTGTGCGGCATAGCCCTTAACTGTCTCAACAAGGTTAGGTATCAGGTCATATCTTTTTTTCAGGTAGACATCCATCGTTGCATATGCCTCTTCGACCTTGTTTCTTAAGATGATAAATGCGTTGTACATCGCAATTATTATTGCGGCAAGCACAACTACTACCCCTAAAACAATATACAGCTCCATTTTCATACCTCCCTTTTATTATGAAACAATATTTAATGATCACATCAATTATATTATTAATTGAGCAAAGGACATTTGCATCTGCGGCATCTGTCATCTGCAATTTCGTTTTGACTTCCGCAAGCATTGCAGTATATTACTTCATCGTGCGATTTATCGTATTTCTCATAAGTTTTTAGCTTGCCGTGATGCCGGACCCTGTCGCCGACATTGAAATAATGATACATGCCGGGCAGGTCCCTGGATCTGAGTTTGATGACCTTCCCGTCATCCCGCCTGATAAATATTATATAACTCATCCGGTTTGTCGCAAAACCCTCATCGGTGTCACTTACTTCTGTGATCCTTTTGTCTACTACTTCTCCGTCCCATGTTTTGCCTCCGCTTCTTTTCAAAATCTGTCCCAAAGCGATAAGCACAAACATGCCAGCGATAACGAACCCGATATATAATGCCTGAGGATTGCTCATTTCCGAGCTCGTCTCACCGTAAATATAGAAACCTATAACAGCAGCAGCAGAGATTATTATCGTAAACAGCGAAGACCATTGGTTTGAATGCTTGACATATCTCGCAAAAGCGGGATCGTTTATCTTTGGGGAAAATCCGATACGATATCCGGAAGGATCTTTTGAAGGAAACTTTTGGGCGGAACTCTCTTCGACGGACCCCGGCATTTGAAAACCGCAAACACGGCAAAAGCTAGAACCTTGATTCATGTCTGATCCGCAGTTTCTGCAAAACATCAGCTTCCCCTTTTGAAATTATATATATATGGGAATTATATCATTTTTTATACCTGCGTAAATAGCATTTTTAGAATATTTGACAGTTATTTCATTTTTTTTTTTAATTTATCACAGCTGTTGGACATACGGTTTTTAAAAAGGTATTATAAAAATATATTTTCAGCGGAGGATTTCAATGGATATTACCGGCTCATTTATAAGAAATATCCTGTTCCCCATAATGGAGAAAGTCAAGGGTAACAAAATAAGGAAATATTTGAGCGAACTGAGATCCCACCAGGATTATTCAGCAAAACAACTTAATTTGCTTCAGCAGGATAAACTCAGAGTTCTCCTTCTTCATTGTATAAAAAACGTCCCTGCTTACAGAACTTTGGCATCCCTTGAAAATAAAATCAACGAAGACCCTGCCGCGGCTTTGCGTGAATTTCCTGTTCTTTCCCGCGAAATATTCCGGGAGAATTCTGAAAAATATATTTCCGATAACGCCGACAGAAACGCGCTCGTGGCTAATCTGACCGGAGGATCTACCGGCGCTCCCGTGAAGTTTTTTCACGACCGCAAAACAGTTGAATATTACGAGGCCGCAAGGTGGAGAGGCCTTTCCTGGCACAATATCAAAGCGGGAGACAGATGCGTAATGATCTGGGGTGCTCCCAAGGAGCTGTCTCTTCAAAAGTCTGTTAAAAACAGATTGAAGGAAAGATTTCTGAAAAACAGGATCATCATTTCGGCATTTTCTCTGGATCCGGCATCGATCAGGCAATATGTTGACAGAATAAGAAAATTCCGGCCTA
>JAQVNH010000028.1 GCA_028703215.1 Eubacteriales bacterium | reverse complement strand
AAATTTTGGGAGAAACTCAGGCAGTCCAAATCGGATCAAATTTGAAGGAGAAGTCAATGACAGAAAAAATCAGAATGACAGTCCCGCTGGTTGAAATCGACGGAGACGAAATGACAAGGGTGATTTGGGATTTGATCAAACAGATCCTGCTCACACCTTATATAGATCTCAAGACAGATTATTACGACCTTGGACTCATGAAAAGAGAAGAGACAAAAGACCAAATCACAGTGGATGCCGCCGAGGCGATCAAAAAATTCGGAGTTGGGGTAAAGTGCGCGACGATAACGCCGAACGCTGATAGAATTGCGGAATACGATCTCACGCAAATGTGGAAAAGTCCAAACGGCACTATCAGAGCCATCCTCGACGGAACTGTTTTCAGGAAGCCGATAACTGTTAAAAATGTGAAGCCGTTTATCAGGACATGGAAAAAACCGATTACAATAGCAAGGCACGCGTATGGCGATATCTACAGGGACGTCGAATACCGGGCAGAGCAGCCGGGAAAGGCGGAACTCAAATTCACAAACGATCATGGCGAACAAATTTATGCGCAGACGATTTTTGATTTCAAGGGACCGGGAGTCATTCTGGGCATGTATAACACCGACGCATCAATAGCAAGCTTTGCTCGCGCGTGCTTCAATTATGCCCTGTATGTGCGGCAGGATATCTGGTTTGCATCGAAGGATACTATTTCAAAAATTTATGACCGCGCCTTCAAAGATATTTTTTCGGAAGTTTTTGAAAAAGAGTATAAGGATAGGTTTGAAAAGGCGGGGGTCGAATATTTCTACACGCTTATAGATGATGCCGTCGCGAGGGTAATAAGATCAGAGGGCGGAATGATATGGGCATGCAAAAACTACGACGGAGATGTGATGTCCGACATGGTTGCGACAGCGTTCGGAAGCCTTGCCATGATGACATCTGTGCTGGTTTCTCCGGATGGCTGCTATGAGTACGAAGCCGCGCACGGAACTGTGCAGAGGCACTATTACAAACATATCAAAGGCGAAGAAACCTCGACCAATTCTGTTGCGACTATTTTTGCGTGGACAGGGGCACTGAGAAAACGCGCTGAAATCGATGGACTCAAAGAGCTTGAGGCATTTGCGGACAGGCTTGAAAAGGCAACGATAGATACTATCGAGAGCGGGATAATGACTAAAGATCTTGCTTCGCTTGCGGCAGGCGAAAACAACAAAATCGTCAATACGCGGGACTTTCTGCTGGCGGTGCAAAAGAGACTGTAATAAAAGCAACAAAGTTATTTACAAAACACTTTACTTAATATATTCTTTAGCTTGACAAAAAAGAGAGAGGAGTACAAATATATGAAACAATTTATTGCTGTTGAAAGTGTGTATGCAAGAGAAATACTGGATTCAAGAGGAAATCCCACCATCGAAGTGGAAGCGATAACAGAAGACGGATATGTCGGCAGGGCATCTGTTCCGTCAGGTGCTTCAACAGGAGCTTTTGAGGCTGTTGAGCTCAGAGACGGCGACAAAAGCCGCTATCTCGGGAAAGGCGTGCAGAATGCAGTCGATAATGTCAACGATATAATCGCGCCCGAAGTCGAAGGGATGAATGTATTTGATCAGGCGGCGATAGACAAAATGATGATCGGGCTTGACGGAACGCCGAATAAAAGCAAACTCGGCGCCAATGCCATCCTCGGCGTTTCCCTGGCAGTTGCCAAGGCAGCTGCGGAAGCTCTCGGGCTCAGTCTTTATCAGTATGTAGGAGGCGTGAATGCAAAGGTGCTTCCTGTGCCAATGATGAACATAATGAACGGCGGGAAACATGCTGACAGCAGTCTGAATATCCAGGAATTTCTGGTTATGCCTGTAAGCGCGACTAATTTCAAGACAGCTCTGCAGATGTGCGCGGAAGTATTCCACAATCTCAAGAAAGTATTGAAAGACAAGGGATACAGCACTGCCGTCGGCGATGAGGGCGGTTTTGCGCCCAATCTCAAATCAGATGAGGAAGCGCTCCAGGTAATTATCGAGGGAATCGAAAAAGCCGGATACAAACCCGGAGAAGATTTCAAACTGGCAATCGACGCGGCCGCAACCGAAATGTACGACGAGGCTGTCAAAAGAGGAAGAGAAGGCGATTATTGTTTCTGGAAATCCGATATTATGAAAACCAGGGAAGAAATAGTTGACTACTGGGAGGAACTTGTAGGAAAATATCCGATAATATCTCTCGAGGACTGTATTGCTGAAGAAGACTGGGAAGGCTGGAAGATGCTGACAGAAAGACTCGGAGAAAAAGTGCAGCTTATAGGAGACGACCTCTTTGTAACAAATACCGTTAGACTTGAAAAAGGCATCAAAATGGGAGTCACAAACTCCATACTCATAAAGGTAAATCAAATAGGCACTCTTACAGAGACGCTGGATGCGATCCAAATGGCTTACAGAGCAGGATTTACGGCAGTCATATCACACAGGTCCGGCGAAACCGAAGACGCGACTATTGCTGATCTGTCAGTGGCAGTCAATGCGGGACAGATAAAAACGGGAGCTCCTTCAAGGACGGACCGCGTCGCAAAATACAACCAGCTTCTCAGGATAGAGGAAGAGCTCGAGGACGTTGCGGAATATCCCGGGATGAACGCATTTTATAATTTGAAGAATAAATAGGTAAAATGTTTTAAACAAGCCTGAATTTCAGGCTTGTTTTTTTATATCCTTTATGTTAAAATGAACTTTGCTGTTTTTAAGGAATTGAAAAGCTTTGCGGAGGTGTTTTTGTGGGTGCTTTAAAGGTAATAGTGAATGTGCTGCATATAATATTCTCGATCACGATAGTCGTGCTTGTACTTTTGCAGTCGGCAAAATCGGAAGGTCTTTCGGGTTCTATAGCAGGCGGAGCTGAAACGTTTTTTGGCAAGAATAAGGGAAGAACCCTTGACGCGATGCTCAGTAAATTTACTTCGTTTGTTGCCGTGGCATTTTTGATCACATCGATAGTCTTGTTCATATTGATCAAGAACGTTTAATTCCAGGCGGGAATGAAGAGCAGAGATTTGTTTATCAGTTGATATCGAGAGAAAGGACTGTGAAAACGCAGTCCTTTTTGTTTTGTTGTATAATATATGCAAGAGGAAGGTAAAAATAAAATGAATGAAAAAAAGATAAACCGAATAACAGGAAGACTTCAGGGCAATGAGCAGGGCTTTGGCTTTGTGATCCCGGAAGACCGGGAGATCAAAGATATTTTTATAGCTGCCGAGAATTTGCATGGCGCTATGCACAATGACACCATTATTGCGAGGATAATAAAGAAAAGTGACGGGTTCAGGAAGAACGAAGGCGAGATTGTTCAAATATTGAACAGAGCGAATACATCGATTGTGGGAACCATGGATATCAGCGGGAAAATAGGATTTGTCATACCTGATGACAGGAAGCTGTCCTCGGATATATTTATTCCGCCCGATGAGTTCAACGGAGCAAAGCAGGGAAGTAAAGTCGTGGTTCTTATAAAAAGATATCCGGATTCGAGGAGAAATGCCGAAGGCACTGTGACTGAAGTGCTTGGCGGCTCATACGAAGCCGGAGTAGACATACTGTCGGTTATAAGGCTGCATGGATTGAGGGATTCGTTTCCCGATGAAGTAAAACAGGAAGCTGAAGGACTGCCATTTGAAATAACTGATGAAATGATTTCCAATAGGCTCGATTTGAGAACTTTGAGAATGGTCACGATCGACGGAGAAGACGCAAAGGATCTTGACGATGCTGTATCAATCGAGCGCCTGCCCAACGGCGATTACAGACTGGGTGTCCATATAGCCGATGTAAGCCACTTTGTGCGGGAGGGCAGTGCTCTCGACAAGGAAGCGTATGAGAGAGGAACGAGCGTTTACCTTGCGGACAGGGTCATACCTATGCTTCCGACAAAACTGTCCAACGGCGTCTGCAGCCTTAATGCGCATGAAGACAGACTTGCGTTCTCGGTATTGATGGATATTGACCAGACCGGAAGAGTCACGGCGCATAAAATATTCGAAAGCGTAATAAATGTCAACGAAAGAATGAATTATACAGATGTTTATAAAATCCTTGAGGAGAATGATTCCTATCTGAGCGAGAAATACAGGGATTTGATTGCGGATTTCATAATCATGAAAAAACTTGCGCTGATACTCAAGGGAAAACGCTCGGCAAGGGGAGCGATCGAATTCGATTTTCCTGAGACGAAGGTGATCCTTGACGAAAAAGGCAAGCCAGTCGATATCATAAAATACGAAATGACCATAGCCAACAACATAATCGAGGAATTTATGCTTGCATGCAATGAAACAGTTGCCGAACACTTTTTTGCGGCGGATACACCCTTTGTTTACAGGGTCCATGCGGACCCGAATCCCGAGAAGCTGACAGCATTCGGGGAATTTGTCTCAAATCTGGGATATAAGTTTAAGAGCGCGGGGAAGATCTCTCCTAAAAATCTTCAAGAATTGCTGGAAAAGGTGAAGGGAACAAAGGAAGAGCTGATAATAAACACTGTAATGCTCAGGTCGCTGCAAAAAGCGCTTTACAGCAATCAAAACGAAGGACATTTCGGACTTGCGGCAGAGTATTACTGTCATTTCACATCGCCAATAAGAAGATACCCGGACCTTTTGATCCACAGGATAATGAAAGATAAGCTCAAGGGATTTCTCAGCGCTGAAAAGGCGGAAAGATTAAATGAAAAGCTTCCTGAAATCGCGAAGCAATGCTCGCAGAGAGAACAGGAATCCGAGGAGGCCGAAAGGGATACGCTTGATCTCAAAAAGGCGGAATATATGAGCGAAAGGATCGGCCAGAAGTTTGAAGGAATTATATCGAACGTGAAATCCTTCGGATTGTTCGTCGAGCTTGAAAACACTATCGAAGGGCTCATCAGACTGAGCGACATAAATGACGACTATTACGAGTTCCTCGAGAATCAGTACTGCGTTAAAGGCGAACATACCGGAAAAACATACAGGATCGGAGACACAGTTGAAATAATAGTTGCGCGCTCCAACCCGTCCACCCGTCAAATAGATTTCGCTTTCGAAGAAAAAACCGGAGACAGGACAAGCGGCAAAAAGAATTACGGCGGCAAGAGCCGCAAGACAAACAATGCCAATACGGGAAAAGTCGGTAAAACTCCCGGCGGCAGCGGCAAAACTTCACCCGGAATCCGTTCGGGAAAGTCACCCAAAAGCTCATCTGCGGATAAAAGCCACGGACGATCGGGCGACAGCAGGAAGAAATCGGTTGGCAACAGGAAGAAATCGGGCGAAAGCAGGAAGAAATCGAGCGACAGGCGCTGGACAAAGAACCTATGAAAAAAACTGCGGCATTTCACACTTTGGGATGCAAAGTGAACAGATACGAAACAGAAGCGCTTTCCGACATTTTGATTCAACGGGGTTACGATATCGTAGACTTTGATGAAGCTGCGGATGTATATATTGTAAACACATGCACTGTGACGGGAATAAGCGCGCGCAAATCCCGAAACGCCGTAAGAAAAGCAAGAAGAATGAATCCCGGCGCCATAGTTGTTATGACCGGCTGTTATCCGCAAACATCACCCGCGGAAGCATGTGATATGGAAAATGTCGATATAATCACCGGAACAAGCAACAGGACAGAGATAGCCGATTTGATTGAAGAGTTTGCCAAAAGCGGAAACAAGATTTCAAAAATCGATAATATTATGAAACAAAATAAATACGAAGAGTTAAAAGTGGATTCTTTCCGCGAGCGAACACGGGCGTACGTGAAAATCCAGGATGGCTGCGGAAGGTTTTGCACCTACTGCATAATTCCCTACGCAAGAGGTCCCGTGCGCAGCAGAAATGCACAAAATATAATCGATGAAATCAGTACTCTTGCGCAGCGGGGTTTTAATGAAATCGTACTGACAGGCATCCATCTTGCATCCTACGGAATAGACCTCGGGGGAACGGATCTTCTTGATATAGTTCGACAAATCCATGATATTCCCGGAGTTGAAAGAGTCAGACTTAGTTCGCTTGAACCGACGTTCATAACGCCGAAATTTATAATGCTCGCTAAGCAGCTTCCGAAGCTATGCCCGCATTTTCATGTTTCGATGCAGAGCGGTTCCGACGCAACTCTGAAAAGAATGAACAGGAAGTATACAAGCGAACAATACAGAAAAGTTGTTACGGAACTCAAAGAAAACATTGAGGATGTTTCGGTCACTACCGATGTAATGGTTGGGTTCCCGGGGGAGACTGAAGAGGAATTCCTCGAAACATACAAGTTCCTTGAAAATCTTCCGCTTTCTCAGATGCACGTATTCAAATTTTCACCTCGAGAAGGCACTCCGGCGGCATCATACGAAAATCAGGTCGAACCGGAAGTGAAAGAGAAAAGAAGCAAATTGCTGATAAAAATGTCGGAGAAAAAGCTGCTTGAGTTCAACAGGGGATTTGAAGGAAGGACGTTAAGAGTGTTGTTCGAAGATGAAGCTCCTGAAATGCCCGGAATGGTGGAGGGGCGAAGCGACAACTACATTAGGGTGCTGTGTGCGGGAGGTCTCTCGCTTCATGGCAAAAGCAAAACTGTGCTGCTGAACAAGGCAAACAGCGACTATGTGACAGGCGTGATGCTCGGACAATGCGATGCAGGACCGAATTAATATCTGTTGCATTAAAAACGCCTGTATATTAATATATAGATATTCGCAAGGCATAGGGGAGTGATGATGTTGGCAGATAACGAAACAATAAGGATCATACTTGAAAAGGATAATAAAAGCGAGGTCAAGAAGATTTTGATGTCTGTTTTTGAAGCCCTCAACGAAAAAGGATATAATCCCATAACACAGATCGTAGGTTATATACTTTCGGGTGATCCCACATATATCACAAATCACAACAATGCGCGCAGCCTTGTCCACAAAATAGAGAGGGACGAGCTGTTGGAGGAGATCGTAAGGTATTATCTGGAAGGCCAGAAGAATAAGTAACCTTATCTGCGCATAACAGCAGAAGCTCTCGTGTCCGGGATCGATTTTATAGATACAGCTGAATTGTACGGAACATATCCGCATATCTGCAAGGCAATCAAGGTCGCAAAAACCACACCCGTGATATCATCGAAATCCTATGCTTACTCAAGGCAACAGGCGAGATGTCACGCATTTGCAAGCAAGGCAATATAAATTTTATGGCAGTTAATAGTTTGAGGAGCGGACTATTGAGGATACTATGCGTAGATTACGGAGATAAAAGGATAGGACTGGCTGTGAGCGACCCGTTTGGCTGGACAGCCGGAGGGGTAAGAACGCTTGAGCACGGAGGAAGCATAACTAAGGCTGCTGAAATGGTTCGTGATATCGCCAAAGCATTGGATGCGTCGGAAATTGTGATAGGAGTGCCCAGAAACATGAACGGAACTTACGGTCCCAGGGCGCAGATCACCGAAAATTTCATCGAGTCTCTGAAGGCGGTTTCAAACGCGAAAATCGTCAGGTGGGATGAGAGACTGACAACGGCGGCTGCAAAGAAAACGATGCATGAGCTTGGAACTAAGACAGCAAAGAAGAAAAATATGGTTGATCAGATAGCTGCAGTACATATACTGCAGGGATATCTTGACAATATAAGAAACAGGAAACCGGATGAGGAAAATACGCAGGAATGATCATAATTTATGGAGGTGCATTTCGAGATGGAAGAAAAAGACGACATAATAGTAATGACGGACGAGGACGGAGAAGAAGAGGAATTCGAATACATTGACACGATTGAAATGAACGACAATCAATATGTTGTGCTTTTTCCGCTTGACCAGAAAAGCAATGATGACGATGAGGATGAAGTAGTCATACTGCGCGTCGAGGAAGAGGATGGCGAGGAAGTATATGTCAACATCGAAGACGAAGCGGAAATGGAAGAGGTTTTCGAGGAATTCAAAAACAGGACCGAAGAAGAGTTTGACTTCGAATGATGTCGTTGAACAATCAAGTTAATTCCGTTAACCCTTTTTAGATAAAGGGTATATATGAGTCATAAATAAAAAGAAAGGGTGGCTGAAATGAAAAAATTATTTAAATGCGGTGTTTGCGGATATTTGCACGAAGGCGTCGAAGCTCCCGATAAATGCCCGAAATGCGGAGCGCCAAAGGAAAAGTTTACTGAACTGTCAGAAGCCGATGCAAAGAAAGTTTATGATTCAGACAGAACCAACAGCATTCACATGGAATTGGTATCACTTGCCGAAGCTATTGCGGATCTCTGCGAGGAAGGCATCGAGATCGATCTGGATCCCCCTTGCGTAGCTCTTTTCAAGAACGCAAAGGATGAAGCCTGGGTGATCAAGCAAAGAAGCAAGGCTGAAATCGCTTCCCATGTTGGAAAGGGAAAGTGGTAAAATCGGCGCAATAAAAGCGCAAACATAAATAACAATTGAAAAATGCGGGCACAGGTGTTAGAATGTTTGCCTGTAAGCTTCGCATTCAATTGTCGGGGTGTAGCGCAGATGGTAGCGCGCGTGGTTCGGGACCACGAAGTCGCAGGTTCAAATCCTGTCACTCCGACCAGATAAAATTGGGTTATGGTGTCATAAGACGCATAACCCTTTATTTACATCATTCGATTTCCTTTCCGCAATGCGGACAAGTAAAGTTCTTTTTATGAAATCGCTCCATAAATCCACTGGCAATTATTCCAGTTGGAATGGCTACAATTCCGATACCCAATAGAGCAATAACTGCAGCGAGAATCCTGCCTAAAACCGTGATCGGATAAATATCTCCGTATCCAACAGTTGTTAAGGTTGCTGTAGCCCACCACATCGAGTCGAAAATACTTGCGAACTTTTCCGGTTGAGCTGCGTTTTCAATATTAAACATAATCGTTGACGCCATGATCATAAGAGTCAGAACTACTATGACGGATGAAATCAATTCACTCGATCTGTCTTTAATAACAAGAAACACTTTGCGCATACTATTTGAGTATCTGTTTGCCTTAAATAACCGGAAAAGTCTGAAAATCCTTAAAACCCTTAAAGCTCGCAAATCGATTCGGATAACAAAAGGTATGTAAAACGGCAATATCGCCAATAAATCAATTATTGCCATACCTTTAAATACATATCTTAACCGTGCCTTCCATTTTGGTTTTTCGGGATAGTATAAGTCAGCTACCCAAAATCTAAGCAAATATTCTATTGTAAAGATTATGATTGAAAAAATTTCAAAAATTCTTTAAACCATTTTGAATTTGACTGAAGAAACGGATGGCTCGATCATCATCGCAAAGACATTCAGAATTATGAGGCAGATTATGAGAAGATTGAT
>JAQVNH010000027.1 GCA_028703215.1 Eubacteriales bacterium | reverse complement strand
GACCTTAATAGACGGGAAAAAGCGTCGATAAAGCTGAAAATAATGACTTAGAACCACGTGAAATAGCCCGCTGGAGCGCGTGAAAAAGTCAAAACAGAGAGTGGGAGTGAAAAAAAGAGAGCCTAAATCCCAGTAATATCAAGGGATTCCGAATTCATCACCCGCTTTGATAACAAAATGATAACATAAATTGAAATACCCTTTATTCTATGCCCCGAGTGGCTTGCGAGTATCAGAATATAATCGATATTGCATATTATAACTGTTTACTTAAGATTAATATATTTTTTTTGCTGCTGATAAAGTTGTATTAGCCATTATTTTCCTCCTAAATTACTTCCAATAGCAAATGGAAGCAGACCATTGGTCAGTGTATTCTTTGTTTTCTACGACCGCTATAAACGGCTTTGCAAGAAATGTATGTATTGTTTTAAGCACTGTATTAAAATCATCCGTTTTAGTATCAATTTTACGCACAAAGGCTTTCCATTTCTTCTGCATTGCCTCATCGCCATCGAAGGCCATGACCTGCTCAAATTGCTCTGCGGTAAAGTGGTGCTCACGATTGGCAAAGGTTTTTCTGAGCGCCTCTGTAAGAACAGCACCATTAAAATCAAACTTGTTTGCGAGGTAATAAATATCGTAATAATCCTTCATACGGCTAGAAAACTCCATCAGGATGAGAATGGCATCGATCTTCTCTGCAATGGTAGTTTCAAGAGAATAGGTATTCACCGTAGGGGATGCAAAATCGTCAAGCTGTGTTGGGATTTTTCGCTTTTCCTGCCTTGGAAAAATCACATCACCAATGCCAAAGTCAATGCCAAAGGTGGTGCGGGTGTTCTTGATTAGTGCCACAAGAGAAGCACCGATACCGGCATATTTCTTAGCAACGGCGATAGGGGCAACATCCTTGATTTCAAAGGACACAAAATCATTGCCGGTGTCTGTCACAATAATTTCTTCCAATACGGATTTCAATTGCTCCGGTGTATTTGGCATTTGGTAAAGCAAAAAGTCAACATCGACTGTTACTCGGCTGTCAAAATCCGTAAGGGAGTATATGAAGAGTCCACCTTTCAGGACGAGGTTTTCTGCATATTTCGATTTCTCGAGTCGGCGCAGAAATTCCTCCTGACAAAAGAGTTGCAGGCAGAGATGATAACTTCTGCCGCTTATCTTCGCTTTGTTTTTAAGCCGTGCGAGTACAGATGCGGCAATATCAGCCATTTAGTAGCACCTCCATTACGCTCATCATTTTTTTATAAACGCGCATTTCCTTTGCA
Organism: Eubacteriales bacterium; assembly: GCA_028703215.1. Taxonomy (GTDB): domain Bacteria; phylum Bacillota; class Clostridia; order Acetivibrionales; family STF1-152; genus STF1-152. The sequence goes on along the minus strand of JAQVNH010000027.1, from coordinate 8,163 downwards.
TATTTTGAAAGATTGGCAAGATTTTTCTTTGAATCCACCACATAAGTGTTGATCGCCTTATTAAATATCTCATTATCAAGCTTTGTACGGTATTTGAAACAATCACAGATTGTGCGCTCACGGTCATAAACAGGAAGGCTCACTCCGTCAAAGTTGCCGATAGTCTCGCCCAGCTGATGAAGTTTATTCTGAATATAGTAGGCTTTCACAGGAAGCTCCTCTTGAGCTTTTTTTACCATTCTGGAAAAAGACCGAGGAATGGCGATAGTCCATTCACGGGGAGCAAAATCATTATAACCATAATAAAACAGAGCGGATTCCACGCAGACAATGCCCTGTGGGAGCAGCTTGGAAATCAGGTATTCTTCTTTAGGCTCGTCCTGATTTGGAAGCTTATAGTACCCGTTTCTGACTCGCTCTATATATCCTTGTTTACACAATGAAAGAACATCATAATTATTCAGACCGGCAGCAATGAAATCAGCTGTCTTGGCAATTTCTCCGACTGTATTAAAGACTTCTTTTATAATATCGTGCTTATTCAAACGGACACCAACTTTCTGCACGCAATATTAGCATTGTGCGTGTTAATATTATAATAAATTACTTTAAAAAACAATAGATATCAGCACGCATTTTGAAAATTTAGCGTGCGATTTTTAAAAAATGTAATACAATTTGAAATAAACTGCGTTATAATACCCACATACCATTTGAGTATTATCCACAGTGCAACTATCGGAGTAACAATACAAAAGGAAAAAAAGATGCGAAAATTTAGCATACAATCGTTAACTATGGTTTTTATCCTTTTCCCACTGACACATTGGTTCAGAAAAATTAGCTGTTCTTGCATAAACTTAAAACATCGGATTTCGAAGGCATAGCAGGAATGCCGCCCTTTTTAGTGGCACATAAAGCGCCTGCAGCATTGGCAAACCGCACAATATCTCTTAAAGACTCGTTTTTCGCATAGCAGAATTTGTACAGGACTGCTCCGGTAAAGGCATCGCCGCAGCCGGTGGTATCGATGGCATTTACTTTAAAACCATCCTCGAAGCCTTTTTCCTTATCATCACAATAATAAGCGCCGGCTTTGCCCATTGTAATAAAAATGTTTTTTAATCCCTTTGAAAGGAGACTGTCTGCGCCCTTTTCAATTTCCTTATATCCGGTAATCAGTTCCATTTCGTCCTCTGACATTTTTACGATATCGGCATATTCAAGACCTTTTTTCATCCATTTAACCGCGTCGCGTCAATTCTGTTGTTTTCTGTACCGAATCCCGATGCGGTATTCGGACTTACTCTCATGGACGTGTTCAAAAAAGAACTGAATATATACGGCTCATTTATCAATCCCGATACGCAACAGCGCGCGGTGGATCTGATCAACAGCGGAAAACTGGTCTTTAGCCCGATGTTTACTCACAGATTTCCGCTGGATCAGGTGGAACAGGCTATCCGGATACAGGCCGGCAATGAGAGCATAAAAGTTTTCGTAATGCCTTAAAAGTTGTTGCAAGTGATAAGTAAATGTTAATATTTTATTTTACCCACACGATCTCAGTTTTCTCTTCAAGTCCAAAATACCTTCTGAAATATGGATCATAATAATTGTTGTGATAGGGCATTACCCATCCGAACACATCGTCCGGGAAATTATTTAATTCAAGCGAATTTGTTCCTATTTCCTTGTATAACTCGATTTTAGCTATGTTATCCATATACACAGCCGAGTTTTTCTTATATCCCATATATGTGGAATAGAAGCCCTTCAGAGAAAAGATTATGAAAATCAATAGCAAAATCATAAGAAAATTCTTGAAAAGCTTGTCTTTTGCAAATGATTCAGAAATTATAATTATAAACAGCGATGATGTAAAAACAGAGAGCATGAATATTGAACACAGCAAGCATCTTAAACCATATACCGGAGAAACAAGCATCATTAATTGCGCGCCAGAATACAGTATGAATGACATGGCGGGTACTTTAGAATTACTGAATTTGGATGATCTGTATATCAAAACACTTGGATAAAGTAAAATGAACGCATATACCAATACGAAAGGTATTAGGTAGCTAAGACGTGTAAATCCCGAGTAATCTATAAAAATGTAATAAATAAAGACGGCAAATCCAAAACATGCGATTACAAGCGATAAGCCCCGATTTTTACTATATTTTCTCAATATCAGTATGGAAAAAATTGCGCAAAGCAGTGCAACGGAAGATAGAATCATCATAAAATCAGAGAAAAACATTGAAGCTATTATTTTTCGGGCATTAAATACCATTAGTTCAATAGTTGCCAGTGTATTCGTCTTTTCAAGCGACGCCCGGTAACTGTTTGCGGGAGCAAGAAGCACTGTCAGATAACCTGCGGCAGAGGTGAACAGACAATAAAAAGATGTTTTATCGAAGCGTTTTGACTTTAAAAGTCTGTCGCCAAAAATCATCAGTGTGATGCCAAAGGCCATTAAACCTGTTTGCTCGGTACTGGCTCCGGCGATAAAACTGAAAAATAAAAGGGCAATCTTTGCTTTTGATCCAACTTTCTTTTCATTAGATAAAATATGCCAATATATAAATAGGATTAACACCGGAAACACATAGTTGAATGAACCTGTAAGCCAATAAATGCCCTGGCGGGTCAGTGTTATTCCGGACATACCGATAAAGCACGCCATTATAACTGATGCGAACAAATATGAGTTTTTTGAAGCGGCATCCTTTCCCGCAGCAACATTGGATCCGAAAAAGACTATGCCGGATAGCATGAGTGAGCTGACTATCCGCCAAACATCCAGCCCGAGCCATAGGAAAAAGGAAACCAGCAAGTGAACGATAACTCTTCCGTTTGCAAGGAAATAATGTTCCGCATTCCGATCAATATAATATTTAATATCACGGGAAGAAAAAGCTTTATAAAAGAAATCGTCACCGTACGCAAAAACATAGCAGTTTATCAATAACGATATTGCGAAGAAAACAGCAATGCTGATAAGAAATCCAAAATTAAACCTTTGCGTTTTTGCACGATCAGTTATTCCGATGATAATGATGCACTCCCTAACAAAGTTGTCGATTTATTTGTCTTGGCTCAACGAGTCATGTACAAAAAAGCATATCATATCAGGGAAATTAAGCAAGGGAACAGAATGATCGATGGTTTGATACTGTTTTAAGGATTTTTTTTATATATCGAGGGCAATGACTTCCTGATCACTTTTTTCCCAAACATTGAATGATTACATCCCTATGTGGTAACATTAACCCATATAATACCGGGGACAATAACCGGATAAAGACCATGCACGGGAGGACATGTTATGCGTTTTGCAAAATTTTTAATTGCTTCTATTCTAATGCTTATGTTATCAATCGTTCCTGCGATTTCAGTGTTTGCGGTCGCGGAGGTCGCAAATATGGACATTGTCAACCGTTATATGCGCGAAAGGAACTTTACTTCATCTGACGGGACACCCATGCCTTATAGGATATATATCCCGACAGACTATGACAAAAACGAGTCATATCCTCTCGTTATATTTTTCCACGGAGCCGGAGAGATCGGAAGCGACAACAGAAAGCAGGTGACTTATCCTTATTCTATCGTTACGCGCCTTTTGACGGAAGAAAACCGTGAAAACCATGAGTGCATAATCATTGCCCCGCAGGCGGGCGGACAGTGGGTAAATACGCCATGGTCAGAAGGCAATTATACTCGCAGCGAGATAGCTGAAAGCAAGTATATGACCGCCGCGGAGGAACTGATTCAATCGATTAAGAAAAGCTACAGCATAGATTCTGACAGTGTTTACGCGACAGGGGTATCGATCGGAGGATTTGCGGTGTGGGATATTATCTCGCGCCACCCCGACTGGTTTGCAGCCGCAATACCGGTTTGCGGAGGAGCGGATATATCATATGCGGAAAAATTAATAAACATGCCTATCTGGACATTCCACGGAAGCGCTGACACCACAGTGCCGGTAGAAGGAACGAGAGAAATGGCTGAAGCGATCAAAGGGGCGGGCTCCGAGAGCATAATTTACACAGAATATGAGAATGCAGGACACAATGTCTGGAATATGGCATATGTTGAGGACGACCTTCTTGAATGGCTTTTCTCCAAAACGATTTCCTCTCACACGCAAATTCCCGCAGCGACAAAGCCGCAGGAATCTTCGGCGACAGAAACATCTATTGTTCCAGTCACTTCGGGAACAGAGCCGGAAAACTCGTCAGATGATATAAAAACAGGCTATACGGGATATGTTATCGCGGTAATCGCAGGAATAGCATTTGGCGCAGTTGCTTATTTTATTATCAAAGCTAAAAGAAAGAACCGATAAACATAAAAAACTAATGTCGTATCCTGACTTTTAGGATAATGGCGCAGATGAAATCAATTCTGCATATGCTGACGGTGATTTCGATTTGTTAAGTTCGAACATATATTGGAATTATCAAGGATGTCCTTTTAATACAGGCATCCTTTTGATATAATATTAGGCACCTGATAGAAATGTGCAATATCAATCTGAAAATGAGAGGTATACATAAAAATGACTAAGCCCAAGGTCGCATTGATCATGGGAAGCGATTCGGATTATCCTGTTCTTGCGGTTTGCATAGGAACCCTGCAGAATTTTGATATTGAGGTCGACGTCCAGATAATTTCAGCTCACAGGACGCCGGATAAAGCTGCCGATTATGCAAAAAATGCCGAAAAAAACGGATTTGAGGTCATCATAGCCGCAGCCGGGAAAGCCGCTCATCTCCCTGGCATACTGGCTGCGCACACGATACTTCCGGTCATAGGGATCCCCATCAAAACGCCTTCGGTGGAAGGCATGGACGCGCTATTGTCAATAGTTCAGATGCCGCCCGGGGTGCCGGTTGCGGCAGTCGCTCTTGACGGATCGCTGAATGCCGCGCTGCTGGCGGCGCAGATACTTTCGCTCAAGCATGCCGGATTAAAGGATAAACTCAGGCAATATAAAGCGGATATGGCTAGAAAAGTCGATGAAAAAAATAACGAGCTGCAAAAGAAGCTGAAAGACGATCCCAAGAAAAAGCCCGGGGAACTTTAAGAAGATAAAATAAACCATAAGCAAAAAACGAGTCTGAAAGTGAAAATCTGAATCTGAACATGATGGCATAAATTACAGGGGGAGTGCTCTTTGGCAAACTATAAGGAAGCCGGAGTCGATGTTGAAGCCGGTTACGAATCTGTTAAACTGATCAGGAAACATATCGGAAGAACATCGCGGCCGGAGGTCATGACAGACATCGGCGGCTTCAGCGGACTGTTTGAGTTCGGTAAGAGCAAATACAAAGAGCCGGTGCTGGTTTCCGGAACCGACGGTGTCGGCACAAAGCTCAAAATCGCGTTTCTCCTCGATAAACACGATACTGTCGGTATTGACTGCGTGGCTATGTGCGTCAATGATGTCGTGTGTTCGGGAGCGGAACCGCTGTTTTTCCTTGATTACATTGCCCTCGGAAAAAATTATCCCGAAAAGGTTGAACAGATAGTAAAGGGAGTGGCTGACGGGTGCGTACAGTCAGGCTGCAGCCTTATCGGGGGCGAAACCGCTGAAATGCCCGGTTTATATAGCGCTGAAGAATATGATATTGCGGGATTCGCCGTCGGTGTTGTTGAAAAAGCAAGCATAATTGACGGCAAGAGCATTGCCGAGGGCGACACGCTGATAGGTCTTGCTTCCTCGGGACTGCACAGCAATGGGTTTTCGCTTGTAAGAAACCTGATAAAACCTGATGCGGAAAAGCTTTCACAATTTGTAGAATCACTTGGGACCACTTTAGGCGGGGAGTTGCTGAAGCCGACAAAAATCTACGTAAAAACGATCCTTGATTTGCGGGACAAGTTTCCGATAAAAGGTATTGCGCATATTACCGGCGGGGGATTTATCGAGAATATTCCAAGGATGCTCCCGAATGGTCTGAATATTAAAATAACAAAAGGCAGCTGGCCGGTGCCGAGGATTTTTGAGATGCTCGCAGACATGGGCGATTTAACTGAAAATGATTTGTTCAATACATTCAATATGGGCATTGGAATGATTCTGGCCGTTGACCCGGAAATCGCGCCGGAAGTTGTTGAATACTTAAATAAAAAAGGTGAAAAAGCATATATGATCGGAACGGTAGGGGCAGGAGAAAAGGGCTTGGAATTATGTTGAGAATCGGTGTTCTTGTTTCGGGCGGGGGTACCAACCTGCAGGCGATCATCGACAGGATAGAAGACGGATATCTTGATGAGAGCCGTATCGTCACTGTGGTTTCAAACAAGGAAAATGCTTATGCTCTTGAAAGAGCTTCCAAACATAATATTCCCTTTGAATACATCCCGAAAAAAGGCAAAAGTTCAGACGAATACGACGGCGCATTGGCAGAGCATCTTGAGTCCCGCAAAGTTGATCTTGTGGTCCTTGCCGGTTTTATGCATATTCTGGGACCGGGATTTATCAAAAGGTTCGAGAACAGGATCATTAACGTTCATCCGTCGCTGATACCGGCTTTCTGCGGGAAAGGCTGCTATGGCCTTATCCCTCATCAGAAGGCTCTTGATTACGGAGTCAAGATAACCGGAGCCACAGTGCATTTTGTGGAAGCGAACGCTGACGCGGGTCCCGTTATCATGCAAAAAGCGGTCAGCGTTTTTGAAGGGGATACTCCCGAAATACTTCAAAAAAGAGTGATGGAGGAAGCCGAATGGAAACTGCTTCCGGAAGTCATCCGGCTGATTTCAAAAAACAAAATAAAAATGGAAGGCAGAAAAGTCACAATACTGGACTAAAACGGGGAGGACACATAAATGATAAAAAGAGCATTGATAAGCGTCTCAAAGAAAGACGGAATACTGGATATGTCGCGCGCGCTGGTCAATCTTGGCGTTGAGATAATTTCGACAGGAGGCACGGCAAGGATCCTTGAACAAGCGGGAGTGAAAGTGACCGGAATAAGCGAGATAACAGGCTTTCCGGAATGCCTTGACGGAAGGGTGAAAACCCTTCACCCGAATGTCCATGGGGGACTTCTGGCAGTCAGAGACAATCCCGAACACATGAGGCAGATAGAAGATCTGGGTATTAGACCGATAGACATGCTGATAATAAATCTATATCCGTTCAAAGAGACTATCCTCAAGCCAAGGGTCACTCTGGAAGATGCGATAGAAAATATAGACATCGGAGGTCCGGCAATGCTCCGGGCGGCTGCAAAAAATTATCAGGATGTCGCGGTTGTAATAGATCCCGCCGATTATATTCCCGTTATTTGCGAGCTGACACAAACGGGGGATATTTCGATAGAAACAAAGTTTAAGCTGGCATATAAGGTATTTGAGCATACCAGTCATTATGACGCATTGATTTGCGGTTATCTGAGAGGCAAACTGGAAGAGGAAGGGTTCCCGCAAACCTTCACACCGACTTTTGAAAAGATCCAGGAGATGAGATACGGAGAAAATCCGCATCAGAAGGCGGCGTTTTACAGAGAGCCGGTAAGCTCGCCCGGAGCACTCACAAACGCTCTGCAGCTTCATGGCAAAGAGCTTTCATATAATAATATAAATGATACAAACGGAGCGATCGAGCTCCTGAAGGAGTTTGACGAGCCGTCAGTCGTGGCGGTCAAACATGCCAACCCCTGCGGCGTCGCAAGCAGGGAAAGTATCTACGAGGCATACCTGAGAGCATATGAAGCCGATCCTGTTTCAATATACGGAGGGATCGTTGCGGCAAACAGGGAAATAGACAAGCGGACAGCGGAGGAAATGAGCAAGATATTTCTTGAGATAGTTATCGCTCCGTCTTATTCCGATGAAGCATTGCTGGTACTCAAAAAAAAGAAAAATATGAGGATACTCCAGCTGAAAAATATAGCCGACAGGATTCCTGAAGGCACTTTTGACATGAAGAAAGTATCGGGCGGGATACTTGTGCAAAGCAGCGATACCAGCATTCTTCATGCCGATGCGCTGAAGGTTGTCACAAAGAAGAGCCCTTCAAAAAAGGAACTTGAAGATCTTGTCTTTGCGATGAAGGTAGTCAAACATACCAAATCAAACGGCATATCGCTCGCAAAGGATAAACAGACACTCGGGATCGGACCCGGACAGGCAAACAGG